>JAWCKO010000116.1:0-4372 GCA_038851915.1 Bathyarchaeia archaeon | reverse complement strand
TAATGTAGCCATCCCCTACGATCCTTTAGGCATGAAATAGCTGAAGGCAGATAACCGTATGCAAGTTCAGGTAGAGGCATTAACACTCTATCCGCGGAACCTTCTAGCGCGCTTTCAATGACATCTTTGGAATCCCCCAAGATGGGTTCAACAATACACTCAACCCTATTGAGCCTAATGTTTTCAACCATAAGCTCATACGCAGTGGGATTTATATCTATCGAGTAGACCTTTGAAACTGGTTTAAGTTTGGCTATGATTATTGAGAAACAGCCAACACCGGCGAACATGTTGACGACTACTTCTCCTTGTTTTGTAAGCTGGGCTATTCTAAGTCTTTCAAAGAGAAGCCGAGGTGAGAAGTAGACTTTAGAAAGGTCGACTTTAAAAATACAACCGTATTCTTTGTGGATCGTTGCTGTCTTATATTCGCCTGCAAGCCATTCAAAACCTCTGACTCTGTAAGACCCGGATGTTGGTGAAACTTGTCTAAGGATGGTTTTAATTGAAGGTATGCGTTTTAAAACTTCTTCACCTATTTTAAACCTATATGGTTCAAGCTCCGGTGGAATTTTAAGAATAGCTATATCGCCCACTACTTCAATAGTTTTAAATTTTTCAAATCTAAGCCCTGGGAAAAGTTCGCTGTAGATCTCATCCATGAGTTTTTTCCGACGTCTACTCAATTCTGTTAAACAAATCTTAAAGGAATAATTTAAGAGTATTATTGACGAGTATGGCTTTAACCATTAAAGCGGTCCTCTTAGACTTGGATGGGACGATAGTTAAGTTGAAGTATAGATATATGAATGCGAAGACAGAGGTTTTCAATGCGCTTAAGCTTAATGGAGTGCCAGACTACGTATTAGACCCTAAATTAAGCCTCTACGAGAATCTTGAAGAAGTTAAAAACTACATGGAGAACGCAGGAAAAGCTGAGAAATATGGGCAAGTGTTAAACCTCAGTCTTAAAATTGCTGAAAAATACGAGTTTGAAGCAGCTTCAAACCCGGAGCTTTCAGATGGGGCTTATGAAGCTTTGATGAGGCTGAGAAATATGAGGCTGAAATTAGCAGTAGTAACTAACAATTGTTTTAAAGCTACGGAGCTTACACTCTCAAAACTTAAAATCGGAGAATTCTTCGAGTTGATTGTTGCAAGAGATAATGCTAAAGCGATGAAGCCAAGCTCTGAACCTATTAAATACGCCCTCTTAAAACTCAATTTAAGAGGATGCGAAGCCATCATGGTTGGAGACAGTACGATAGATGTTAAGGCGGCTTTAAAAGCAGGAGTTACATCCGTAGGAATTGCGTCGGGTGTTGCAACTAGAGAGGTTTTAACGGAGGCTGGAGCAAACTATGTAATAAACAGTATAAGGGAGCTTCCAAAACTTATAGAGGATATCGGCTACAGCGGTTTATAGCGGCCATATTTTAAACCAGTTTTAATAAGTGCAAGCGTATTGTTGATCGGTACCCCACGATATATACAGTTGCTACTTGTTAGAAAGTATCCACCGCCGTAGGCAGCGTCTCTTATACAGCTTCTAGCTTCATTAGCCACATCTTCAGGTGACCCTAGAAAGAGTGTATCAGCGGCATCTACATTGCCGCATAACGCTATTTTGTCACCGTATTTTTCCTTAACCTCTCTGAGACGCATACCAGCTGATGGGTCTATTGAGTGCAAGGCGTCAATACCAGAGTTTATAAGGTCGTCCATTATAGGCCAGAGGTTGCCATCTGTATGTTGTATGAAGAAGGCGCCGACTCTATGAGCTTCATCAACCAGCATCTTTATGAGCGGGAAGATCACCTTATGGTAAAACTCTGGTTTGAAGAATGGCCCAGATTTAAGGGCGTAATCCGTACAGTCTACGATGATATCGGCTCCAGCTTCAACTTGAAGTCTAATGTAGTTTAGGCTCTTGCGAACCCTATCTTCAGCTAGTCTTTTCAAACCCTCGGGGTCCGTATAAGTCCACTTAACTATGTGAAACATATACTTACCGTCTGGTATTCCAAGTCCTGTTCCAGGGCTATTTCCCATTATTGCAAGCTCGGGGGCTATTTTACTGGCATACCTTATGGCTTCCAGCGGGTCTGGTACGAAGGCTGGCCTAAAAACGTCGTAGCCTAGCTTTAAGCATGTTTCAATTAAGACTTCAGTATTATGCCTCGTAGCTTTGGCTGCGTCTTCTTCAACTTTCATCTTGCTTAAGGTGTCTCTGAAAACCGTTTGCTCCCATGAGCCGTAGCCACTCCATAAAACGTAGGGTTTACCAACTACAAGCTCGGGATATTGAAACTCAAGCTCAAACATTGGAACTCTATCAGGCTCTTCAAGGTCTAAAGCTCTTATAACCCTCTCTCTAGGCTTCAAAGTGAAAACCTCTTATGGAAAAAGATTTAGGTTATCTTAAGCCTTAGCGTTTTTATCTCAAGCGGCTTAACCTTTAAAGTCAACGTATTCCCTTCGATTATAGCTTCTTCACTTAGAGGTCTTTCAATTAAATCCAACTCTTGCACAGTTTTAACATGGAATCCGAATTTCAACTTTACATCGGTTTCCAAACCATTAGATTCATATAATCTAAGGACTATGTCTTCAGAGTCTTCAGCCCTCTTAAGACAGGAGACCACGATATTCTCAGGCTCAACTTCTAGGAAACTCATCGCTTCAGGCTTTACACCCTTCATACTTGAAGGCTTTGTCACAGCTACTGCTTCAAGCGGATGATTTATCTCAAAGCCTCTCCTAAAGCTTAAAGCAGTCTTCCAATCCCCGTTATGCGGATATATTGAATACATCACTTCATGTAAGCCCTGGTCTGGAGTTGGATCTGGACTATAGCTTGTTCTAATAATGGTCATTCTAACGGTGTTTCCAGATACGTCAAATCCATATTTGGAATCGTTAAGAAGAGTTAAACCATATTCCCCATCTGAGACATCAACCCACCTAAGTGCTGGGACTTCTGAACCGTCAGCCGGTCTCTCAACGTAGCCGAAAGGTATTTCAAAAACGGCTCTACCAGCAGATTTTAGAATGGGTGTGAATGAAACTTTAAGCATCGGAGCATCTACGTTTTCATTTGAAAACTCACGCCAATCTATCGACGTTTGGAAGTCTACTCTAGGAATCCCCTTGAAGAGGACTATATCTGAGCATATTCTAGACCTGCGATACTTGTAGACAACCCTTATCCTTGCTCTCACAGGTCCATTCTCAATAAGTCTAACCTCCTCAGGTTTAACGAGGTTTTCAATATGCGTTATTTCACCTATTATCCAAGCAGACATAGGGTGGGGGGCTTCATGGAGCACTTGGAACAGGTTGTTTTCCCTGGGTTGTGTAGCCTCGTATTGAAATCTGTTGAAGACGACTCTATCGGTTTTCTTATCGTAAAGCTCCCTTATAGTTCCAGTTCTATTATCGACTGCAATCCTGAAAAACTCGTTCTCAAGCGTAAGGTCTTTAGCAAGAATAGCCGTATCGGCTGTACCTTCCTTAAGATAGTATGTTGAGTATCCTAAGGCTGGAACGTCAGCTATGAACATGATGCCGTCTTCGCATACTTGAACTGGTTCAACTCTGCCATTTGAAGATACGACGACTGGTTTAGCGGGTATTAGATGGATTGGAACCTTAACTTTGACTACATCGCGTCTAGGCCAAGATAGAGAGTTACAGACGACTACAGGTAGTCCTTCCTCTTTAAACTTGACGCTTGACGCCAGTTTCTCAAGAGCCATGTCCATAACTTCTCTAGCACATCTTAAAGCATCTTCAGCTAATTCGCTAGAATACTCGTATGTTTCATGTATCCCACTACCGTCTAAGATGTCGTGAAACTGGTTGAACAGAGTCTTACGCCAAGCGTCTGCAAGCTTATCCCTGGGATACGTATCCGTAATACAGGATATTTTCTCAGCATCTACAAGCGTTCTCTCGCAAAGCCTATTGTATCTTTTTACGTCGGCGTGGGTTGTATAACATCCGTCAAATGTGAAGTTAAGCTCACCTCTTACAATGGGTAGCTCTTTACGCTCAAGTCTAATCTCGTTCTCAACCTCCCTGAAAAATTCTCGAGCTGAACTGAAGACAACGGTCGGTAGGAGGGGTTTATCCATCATCTTGAGGGCTATTTCTATGTCTTCTAGGGTTGGGCCTCCACCGTGGTCTCCAACACCGTAGACAAACATACTTGTTTTCAAGCCATGTTTCTCATAGACTTCTCTAGCTATATCGCATATCGTTCTAGGGTATACGATGTTATTATAGACGCTGTTGAAGGCAAGTATTCTAGAGCCTTCAGGAGCCTCCCACCAGAACATTGGGAAGCCTCTACCACATCGCATAAAGTAGT
>JAWCKO010000115.1:0-4375 GCA_038851915.1 Bathyarchaeia archaeon | reverse complement strand
GTTTGACTATCTGTTATCACGCGCAAGGAAAGCTGGTCAAAAGCTAGCCTTCCGCATTATGTGCGCTGGAACTGGAAGTAGCTACATGTATGTTCCACGTTGGCTGAAAGATAAAGGTTGTAGAGGTTTTGAGTATCAATACCGGGAAGGGGGCGGTTTAAAGTACTGGATACCGGACATGGATGACCCGATTTTTCAAGATGCACATTTTAGACTACTCGAAGAACTTGGAAGACGATATGACGGACATCCAGACTTAGGTCTCGTAGACATAGGCTCTGTTGGACTCTGGGGTGAGTGGCATATGAGCGGTACAGGCTTAAGCCTTCCCAGTCTCAAAACGCGTTTTGCTGTAATTGATACATATTGTGAGGCATTCCCAAAAACGCCTAAACTCATTAATATAGATGATGAAGACGGTATGAGGTATGCTATACGTAAAGGCTGCGGTTGGCGTGCCGACTGTCTAGGCGACATGGGTGGCTTCTCGAAGAATTGGAACCACATGGAGCATTTCTACCCGCAACAGATTAGTAAGACTGGTGCTGAAGAAGCTTGGAAGACAATGCCAGTTGCTTTCGAAAGTTGCTGGGATATGAGAAAATGGAAGCAAGAAGGCTGGGACATACACTACATTTTCGATTATGCTCTTAAATACCATGTCAGCTACTTTAACAATAAATCTACACCAATCCCTGTAAATACAAGACAAGAAGTTGAATACTTTCTCAGAAGAATTGGCTATCGTCTTGTTCTAAGGGAACTTGAGCATAGTAGAGCTATAACGCCGGATTCACCGCTTTTAATTCACATGATTTGGGAGAACGTTGGCGTTGCACCACCATACAGAGATAGTTTACTCGCCTTTCGGTTAAAGAGCTTAGAGAGTAGAGAGGTGAAAATATTCATAAGTCAAACATCGATAAAAGGCTGGATGCCAGGTAGAATAGAGGTGACTACGTGGCTTAGGGTTTCTGATGATCTTAAACCTGGACCGTATGAATTAGCGATCGCTATTGTAGACCCGGAGTTTAAGATTCCAACCATAAGAGTAGCTATAGCTGGACGCGCTGAAGATGGATGGTATCCTCTAAGTCGAGTTGAAGTAAAGAGTAGATAAAGTAAAAGTTTCCTGGAATCCTTCTAAGTTAGACATAAAACCAGCAGTTTAAAAATCTACTTAAATGTTAAGGTTTTACTTTTTATGAACAGCTTGGAAAATGGTCACGGTAAGGCTTATGAATAAGCCTAGAATGTATGGAGCGTTCGGCGCATATTCCGATACAAAACCTCCTGTTAATGAGCCTAGGAAATATCCTATACCTATGAGGCTTTCGAACAGCCCACCAGCGTAACCTTTCTTAGAACCCCAGTCTTTAAGAAGGGCGGCTATTGAAGACGCATAGAGTACTCCCGCTCCAAAGCCGAAGAGTGCAAAAGATATGGCAAACATCGAGGCCGTAGAGCCGACCGCTGTTAAAGCTGAAGCAAATGCCATTATTAGCGAGCCAGTTAAAAACATGAAATGTCTACCGAATTTAGCCTCAATCTTATAAGTTTCAAGGAAGGCTATGAGTCTGAATAGTCCATTAATCAACATTATCAAGCCGACAGTATAAGCGGGAATTCCTAGGTTGACTGCGTACGCTGGAAAGAGGTTGAATATTATCCCACCGATTGAGGAGAATAGAATTATCTCTATTACAGCTCCAACTATTGAAACTCTATTGTTTCCATTTGCTGAAGAGACTTCACTATGTTCAACTAGCCTTTCACCTTTTAACTGCTCTTCAATTAAAATAACCGATAGTAGAGCTAGTGTAAGTGAAGTGGCTGAAGATGCTATGAAAGGCGTTCTAATTCCAAGAGCACTAATCAATGAGCCCCCTATCATAGGTCCTACGATAGTTGCAGAACCCCATGAAAGGTTAAATCTTCTAAGTGTCTCCTCGATATTTACTTCCGAGACTTCCGTTAGAAGAGCTTCCACGGATGGCCAGAATAGCGCTACTGAGACCCATTCTAAAGCTTTAATGGGAATAAGCATGTAGGGATCTTCCACTATGCCATATGCTACACAAGATAAACAGTATAGGAAGGTAGAAGTAAGAATGAAGGTTTTCCTTTTAAATTTATCGGAGAGAATACCTGAGACAAGAGGCATGAAGGAGTATATCAATCCTCCAGTGGCTCCTATAAATCCCAGTAGTAGCGGTGAAGCCTCCAGTTCCGCTGCATATATAGGTACGGTTATTCCAACAATTCCAGTAAGCATCTGCATTAGAAAAGCCGAGGCCAATAGAAAGCTTGAAGTAAGGCTTTTGCCGCGTTTTATGCTCTCCATATCCACTTAGAAAACTCACATTCAAGTACTTACAATATAAATTTATTGTTTAATTTCTACCTGCACCTTCTGAATACCATTGCCCTACTAGATGTCTTCACGTGGTTTAAACCATATGCTCTAACTTTTAAATACCATTGGAGATTGCTATTATCACTAGATGACCGATGATTTCAAGAGATAGAATGATGACTACCATAAACTGTGAAGAGCCTGATCGTGTGCCAGTATATCTTAGACTTTTTGAAAGAAACTTCTTGATAGACGAGGGCATTGTTTGGAGAAACCAGTTTGAGAGGGCTAAAATATTTCTACGTCTTGACCTTGATGATGCATTGAGTCTTCATGCTCCACTTACGATAAATTCTGATTTAGAGGTTAAGGTTGTTAAAAAGTCTGAGGATGACGAGAAATATCCGTTGATATTTAAAGAATATCACACTTCTAGAGGTGTGTTAAAACAAGTTGTAAGAATGACGAGAGATTGGCCACACGGAGAGGATATTCCAACATTTGATGATTATATCGTTCCAAGGGCTAGGACTAAGAAGTACCTAGTAGAGAGAGAAGAAGACTTAGATGCATTATCCGTTTTATTCGCTAGGCCAAGTGGTTTAAAACTTGAAAGCTTTCTAAAAGAGGCTGAGAAGGTTGGAGAGTTTGCTGAAGTAAATGGAGTTTTAGTAGAGGGCTGGGGACCTATGGGTGGTGACGCCGCAGTATGGCTCTGTGGAATAGAGAAGACTATTAAATGGGCATTCGAAGAGCCTAAACTTATGGATAGGCTTCTTAAAATAGTGCTAGAGTGGGATCTACAGAGTATAGAACTGCTTTCGAGGACTAAGTGCGTAGATTTAATCGTCCACAGGGGCTGGTATGAGAATACACACTTCTGGCCTCCAAGACTTTACAGGAAATTCATAGCTCCAATGCTTAAAAAGGAGGCTGAAGAAGCTCATAAAAGAGGGTTGAAATTCGGCTATATCGTAACTACAGGTATTATGCATATTCTTAACGATATTGTAGATTGTGGGGTAGATCTTCTACTAGGTGTCGACCCAATTCAGGACCGCGTGGATCTAAACGTTGTAAAGGAGAGACTTGACGGGAGAGTATGTATATGGGGCGGTGTAAATTCAGCTGTTACACTTAGATCATCGAGTGAAATTATTGGGAAAACTGTAAAGGAGGCTATTGGGAAACTGGCTCCGGGGGGAGGTTTTATTCTTGGGCCAGTAGATGCCGTATTTAAGGATACTCCACCCCAAGGCTTGAAAGCTTTTATAGATGCTTGGCGTAGAATACATTCATATCCATACCGTTAGTTTCAGATATCGACGTGTTTTAACTTACGTAGAGAAAAAAAAATTAAAGACTGTCTTCACAAGACAAGTGTCTGTGAAAATATGCCTACGAGAAGTCCTTCAATATCATGGAGGGAAAACTACCTTAGGACTGTTGAGTTTAGAGAGCCTGAGTATATACCATGCCGTATAACAGTTATGTGGCCTCTATGGAATACTTATAGGGAGAAGCTTGAGGAGGTCGCGTTAAGACATCCACTTGTTTTCCCAGGGTTTAAACCCGGAGGTGTAAAGTACAGTGTTAAACCCGGCGTTTTAAGAGTTGACCGAAAGGTTAAAGACCCCTTCGGATGCATCTGGAGTTTCAATATAGAGGGGTTTCAAGGCCAAGTTATACAGCATCCATTGGAAAGTTGGGAGAATTTTAAATATTATGAAATGCCTGATCCAGAGGATGGAGTTCCCGTTGAGGGCGCTGAAAAACCCATTCCATGGAATGAAGTATTTTCAAGTTTAGATAAAGCTAGGGCTGAGGGCAATCTAATAACTGCAGGTATGCCCCACGGTTTCTTCTTCCAGAGACTCTACTACCTTAGGGGGTTTACAAACCTCCTGAGGGATTTCATCCAGAAGCCTCCTCAGATTTACGAATTGATATATAGACTCACAGAATTCAACCTCAAACTTGTAGATAAGTTTCTAGAGTACGGCAAGATAGATGTGATCT
>JAWCKO010000114.1:0-4401 GCA_038851915.1 Bathyarchaeia archaeon | reverse complement strand
AGGTGAAAAATCGTGAGTGGGTTTTGAGGCTTGGACTTGTAACGTATAATCTGGCTAGGACTTGGAGTATTGAGAGGATAATTGAAGTATGCAGTAGGACTGGTTTTGAAGCTGTTGAGCTTAGAACAACGCATGCGCATGGTGTAGAACCAAATATAGGCGTTGAAGAGAGACGTAGAGTTAGAGAAGTCTTCGAGAAATCTCCTGTTAAGCTTCTAAGCTTGGGAACCACCTGTGAATATCATTCGCCCGATAGAACTGAAGTGGATAAAAATATAGAGACTACGAAAGCCTTCATCAGACTTGCGTACGACGTCGGAGCCTTAGGCGTAAAGGTTAGACCGAATAGGCTTATGGAGGATTACGGTATTCCACGGGAGAAGACGATTAAACAGATAGCTGAGGCCCTTAGAAAATGTGGAGACTATGCGGAGCAGTATGACGTTGAAGTATGGCTTGAAGTACACGGATATGGAACAAGCGATCCAAAGTGTATACGGGAGGTTATGGAGCTTTCAAGCCATCCTCATGTAGGTGTCTGTTGGAATTCTAATGAAACAGATTTAATCAATGGTTCTGTGAGGGAGAGCTTCAACATGCTTAAGAGGTGGATAAAATCCGTCCACATACACGAACTATACGATAAAAGCTATCCATATAGGGAGCTATTTCAACTTCTGAAAAACATAAATTACAATAGATATTGTCTAGCAGAGATAGATGAAAGTCCAGATCCCGAGAGGATAATGAGATACTATAAAGCCCTGTGGGAGGAGCTTGTAAAGTAGACTTTAAAAACCACTTGAAAATCAACGTTAATCCATTTCCTCTAAGTAATGAAAGAGCATATAAGTACGATATTCTTCTAGATAATGGGGGTGGTTTGCTTTGTGTGACATAATAAGGGTAACAGTTTGGAATGAATTCCTTCATGAGAAAATAGACTCCAGAGTTGCGGAGATCTATCCGAGAGGTATACATAACGCTATCGCAGATTACCTTAGAAAACAGCCAGAGTTAGAAGTTAGAACGGCCACGTTAGAAGAGCCTGAACATGGATTAACTGATGACGTAATTAACAGTACGGATGTTCTCATATGGTGGGGACACATGGCTCACGATAAAGTTAGCGATCAAGTTGTCGATAAACTGCAAAGACGTATAGTACTGGAGGGTATGGGTCTCATAGTCTTACACTCTGCACACTTCTCAAAAATCTTCAGAAGGCTTATGGGTACGTCTTGCAATTTGAAGTGGAGAGAAGCTGGTGAAAAAGAGCGGATATGGATTGTAATGCCAAACCATCCAATAGCCGAAGGGCTAGGCGAATATTTTGAGCTTGAGCACACGGAAATGTACGGTGAATTCTTCGATATCCCTCCACCGGATGAACTCGTCTTTATAAGCTGGTTTGAGGGGGGTGAAGTATTCAGAAGTGGTTGCTGCTTCTACAGGGGTCTTGGAAAAATCTTCTACTTTAGACCTGGACATGAAACTCTACCGATTTACCATAATCCTAACGTGCTAAAAGTGATATATAATGCCGTACGCTGGGCTGCGCCTAGAAAGGGTCCAAAACCTACGTTTGGAAATGTAAAGCCTCTGGAGAGGCTTAAATAGAATGGGGAATTTAGACACGGTTTTCCTTATAGGAGTTTTCCAACGAACGCTACGTCTTTCTTTAGAACGGCCAGCCTTTCTTTGTCTTTAAACATGCCTAAAGATTCATCTTCTATTGTTAAATCGTAGTCGTATCCAGCATTCTTTAACATTTTTACAACCCTTCCAAGGTCTATATCTCCTTGGTAGAGTGGTGCCATTCTAACGTCGCCTGGTTCTCTAAATACCTCTCGCCTATTAGGCTCGACTACAGCGTTTTTAACGTGTGTATGCTTTACTTTAGAGGCAAACTCTTCAATAATCTCATATACTTCTTTCAACGGGTAGCCGAACCAGTAGAAGTTTCCAGTATCCAACGTTAGCCCTAGGTGTTCATCATTAACCATTTGGAAAAGCGACCTTAAAAACTCCCTCTTATTTGCAATAACACCGTGATTCTCAACAGCTAGACTAACTCCAAGGTCACGGCAGGAACCCATACACTTTCCAACGGCATCCGCCACCCTTTTAACGTGTTTCTCCAAATCGTAACCTGGTATTGGACGCATTACTGCATTTATTCTAACAACATCGACCTCAAGCTCTGAAGCGACTTTTACAGCTGAAAGCACGTAATCGACTTCCCTATCTAGATCTTCTGAAGAGAAATCATTTTCTACAAGGATCGCGCATACGCTCAGCTCCGCCTCTCTAAGCTTTCTTTTTAAGCTTTCTCTAGACTCTTTAGAAGATACGTCAAAACCAAGCTCAGTCACATATCCCATATCTAGGTATGATTCAACCTTCAACTCTCTACTGACGAAGAGCTCAAAGCTCGGTATACCTAAGTCCTTCAAACCATCAAATACAGTATCATAGCCCACCCACTTAACAGTAAAATCTCTTATGGACAGAAACATATAAGATCCCCGCAAAATCCCCTATCTTCTCTATATTTAAAGATTTCAAGACCGCTATTCCTTCTTCGAAGGTTGCTTATCCAACGTTGTTATGCTTCCCTGCCTTATTTCTGAGTCATACAGTACCCCCTTAAGAGAATTTAATAGAGCATGTTTTTAAGCCATGTTCTGTAGATTGAAGTACGCCTCTTACATTTTCAGTATAAAGATGCGGGGTTGGGTTATCATCGTTTGAATCTTTACCCTACCGTTTCTTAAAAAGCATTACACTGCTAGTAGATTTTTCTTTTAAAGATATTTAAAACGCCCGTCTTCTAATTATAGTTTGAGCATTATGATGACCATACAGGGAGATATGCTTGAAGGTGGTGGACAGATACTTAGAATGTCTGCTGCTTTATCAGCTCTACTGGGTGAGCCCATTAGGATAGTGAACGTCAGGGGTAAACGTAAACCGCCTGGTTTAGCGAGGCAACATATGACAGCCTTGAAAGTCTTATCCGCCTTATGCGATGGTTACGTTGAAGGTTTAAATTTAGGCTCAACAGAAGTTGTTTTCAACCCTGGAAAGCTTAAAGCAGGTTTCTATAAATTCGACGTCGGTACTGCTGGAAGTGTAACTTTAATCCTTCAAGCAGCCATGCCTGTTATGGCATTCGCACCAGGCTACACGAAGCTTACACTTATAGGCGGTACAAACAACCCTCTGGCTCCTCCTGTAGACTACATTGAGAGAGTTCTACTACCAAACCTTAGAGCAATAGGAGTTAAAGCGAATCTAAAACTAAATAGAAGAGGCTTCTACCCTAAAGGTGGAGGAGAAGTTGAATTTTCAACAGAGCCTGTTGGGAAGCTTAAACCTATAATGCTTGATAAATTCGGTGAGATTTCGGAAGTCAGAGGGTTGGCATACAGCTGTAGACTACCGGAGCATATTGTCAATAGGATGGCTTCAAGTGCCACGGAGAAACTCAATACTGCAGGTTTAAAACCGATCTTCGAGAAGGAAGCTCTTCAGCCTTCAGACCCGAAGTGTAGTCTAGACCCAGGCTGTGGATTAATCTTGACTGTTAAACACACCTACGGCTATTTTGGTGTAGATAGACTGGGTGCTATAGGCAAACGGGCTGAGCTTATAGGTTTGGAAGCAGCTGAAGAATTAATCAATTTACTTAAAGGTGGCTATCCTGTAGACAAACACCTATGCGACCAGCTCATAGTATGGGCTAGCTTAGCAGATGGGGTAAGCAGATTCAAGACTGTAGAGCTTACATTGCACGCTCTAACATGTATAGAGCTTAGCAAGATCATTCTAAATGCTGAGTTTAAAATTGACGGAGGCTTGGGTAAGCCAAGCGAATTGGAATGCAGGGGGATAGGGTTTAAGCGGCTATAGAAAAATAGTTTAAAGCCTCCAGATCTGGTGTACAGTATTGGTTTAGAAGCCGCTGGTTATGTAGCGCCACTTCTTAACGAGACGTTCCTTCTTGAGGCTTTTCTTCACAACCTTATAATGCTCCTTACAGAGGTACACTCTATCTTGACTGGTCAAGTCGAGACCAGAGCCAGCGGCGGTAGCTCTCTCTAGGGATCTTATGGCGGGTTTATCGCAGCCTTTAACGTCGCACAGCTTACCTTTGGCAACCTTGCCCACGGAAATACTACGTACAATATCGCCGAATTTAAACATTCTCACTTAATGAGTGAAGCGAAAGTTAGAATAAAATCTCCCACTGGAAGGGAGGCTAAACCTAACGTTATAAATGTTATAAATGGTATTGTGGGTGAAACTAAGATTCCATCTCGGTATAGTCCTTTACTAGCATAGGGCTCAAGCTTTTGAAGCAACTCCTCCTTATCGGTTTCAGCCTTCATAAAATAT
>JAWCKO010000113.1:0-4415 GCA_038851915.1 Bathyarchaeia archaeon | reverse complement strand
CTTAGAGAGGATATGGTGAAAGGCTTCAGAAGACTCGACGCTAGAATAGATTCTCTTGAAAGCGGTATGATAAGTGGCTTTGGTGAACTAAGCAGGTTTGCTGGTTTAACGTTTGAGGAGTTTGTTAGGAAATTTCTAACCGCAAGATTGAGGAAGTCTGGTGAAATACCTGAGCAAGCAGAACTAAGGAAAGGTGTAATCGATGAGGAGGAGATAAACATCTTCCTAGAGGAGCCGTTAATAGTTGGAGAAGCCACTGGATACGCTGATTCCACTGAGGAGATACTGAAACTACTGAGGAAAGCTGAGATAGCTAAGGTTAAGTATTCTAAGGAGCCCAGAAAAATTCTAGTAATATTATCAGCGAAGAGAGAGGTGGCTGGGCAAATAGAGAAGATAGCCGATAAGGAAAGCATAGAGCTCATAATAGGGAAAACTACAGATTAGTGTCAACAAAATGAAATCCAACCGTTCTTTTCCTTCCGCTTATGAAGCCTTTAAAGATGCAAAACGAATAGACATAAAAATCAACTATCCGGCGACTGTCTATGTATGGATGGAGAAAGTTCTATTCGTCATTTCCTATTAGCCTGAATCCAATGGAGCTGCGGCGAGTAGAATCCACTGTTCAATCCACTTGTCGCCTTGATCTTCGATTCTTCTCTGTGGCTCTATCAATATCCATCTTCCTTCTTCGAGACCTAGGTCTGTTAAATCTGGAAAGTAATGATAGGAATAGCCCGTTAAATCTTCTAAATGTACTAGAACCATGGCGTGGTATTCTCCGTTTCCGTCCGCGAAAAACCCTACGGCCGAATCTATCCCCTCGGCCTCGAAAAGAGCAGCCACTAGGATGGTGAAGTCGTCGCAATCTCCAGATTTATACCCTAGAGTTTCAACAGGAGCTAGAAAAATATCGTTAACATCCTCCTCATAGCGGATATGCCGATTGACGAAAAGCAGCGTCTTCCTGATCTTCTCCGTAGACGTATCGTAAACCCTAACACCTATTAAAGAAATGACTAGGTCGATCATCCTCTTAGCCGTATCGTAGCTGTACTCTCCGACAATATCATAGTAGTCTTTTTCCACACTAGTCCAGTGGAAAAGCCCTAAGTCATGTAAGGCCAGTTTAGCGGCAAAATCTGCCTCCATCTGCCAGTAGTTTTCCGTATAGGTCAACCACAAATGTTTAACGCCTTTAAAACCCAATTCCTGCCTCAAATAGTCGTAGTAGGATTCTAAACTGTTACCTATACGTAGCACCTTCTCCAATTCTAAATCCGACTGAAGACTACTGTAAGATTGCATGAGGAAGTTGAAACCCTCCTGTAGGATTCGATAATCCGCTTGCAGTGTAGCATATCTTCCATTTAAATCCTCATACTTAGAGTATAAAGCCATGTAATTTCTACTCAAATTCTCATATTGACTTAGAAGTTCAAAGTAGCGTACGTATAAAACGTTAAAAGAGCTATTCAATTCGCTATACTTGATTTGAAGCGTATCTATCTGTCTTTCTAAAACATTCTTTTCATTGTTAAGAGTAGATATTTGATTTTGCAGTTTTAAATAGGTTGAAACGTTTGAAACAGAAAGTACAATAACTAAGATTAGAAGCCCTGTTAACCTAATATTACCTACGGCTTTCCTCCCCAAATCTACCATTTAAACCACAAGTACTGCTACCGTTAAACAGTTTATAAGATTTCAAGTCTAGAGGCTGACTGGTAAAGCTTTTAAAATTATACGGAGAAACATTTTAACCATGCCGATAGCCCACGTGTACGTTTGGAGCGGGTTTTCAAACGGAGCTAAGAAGAAGGTGATAGAAGGTATAACTGAACTTTTCACTGAAATAGGCATACCTGCAGAGGCGGTTGAAGTCCTCGTACATGAAGTTCCAAGGGAGAACTGGGGAGTAGGTGGAGAACAAGCCTGTGAGAAGTTTAAACACATACAGCCACCATAAAACGTATTACTACTGCCGAACCGAAGTAGAAGCCCAGATTATTATCCGTCTGAGGCTTCTTACGAGGTGGGAAAACAATGCTACTATTTAAAACAGGTGAGCTATTAGTAGACGAGTATAAGGAGGAGCCTACAGAGAAACATTTATAAGTCGTTTCTAGAAATGAAGACTAATAACGATGTTATGGGCGGATAAACAATGGCGTTTTCCCAAGTTCAGACGAAGATCCTCCGGTTGAAGGAGAGGGAGAAGGCTCTGATCTTAGCCCACAACTACCAGCGTCCGGAGATTCAGGAGATAGCTGACTTCGTAGGAGACTCTCTACAGCTGTGTCTTACGGCGACTAAGGTTGAAGACTTTAAGTATATAGTTTTCTGCGGTGTCGATTTTATGGCTGAAACAGCGGCTATTTTAAACCCGGATAAGATTGTCGTAATTCCGGATGTTGAGGCTAGATGCCCTATGGCTGCGCAGCTACCTGCGAAAATAGTTGTTGAAGCGAAGAGGAAGTATTCAGACGCAGAGATCATGCTGTACGTCAATACCTTAGCCGAGGCGAAAGCAGAGGCAGACGTGATATGTACATCTTCAAACGCTCCGAAAATAGCAGGCAAACTAAATTCTACTAGAATCCTATTTGGACCAGATTGGAATTTAGCATGGTATACTGCTAAACACTGCCCCAATAAAGAGATAATACCAATACCTGAAAAAGGCTACTGCATCGTGCATAAAATGTTCCGAGCAGAGCATATCCTCAATCTTAAGAAGAGGTATCCAGATGCCGAAGTACTGGTACATCCAGAGTGTGATCCAGAGGTTCAAAATATAGCTGATTTCATCGGAAGCACAGAGCAAATGTGTAAAAGATGCTTTGAAACATCTTCAAAGAAGTTTATAATCGGAACTGAAGTCGGACTAGTAGACCGTTTGAAAAGAGAACTCCCAGGTAGGGAATATATCCCCGCGCTTGAAAACGCTGTATGCGAAAATATGAAGCTTCATACGCTTGAAAAAGTCTATCATGCCCTAGAGGGGAAGAAGACCGTAGTTAAAGTCCCAGACCATATCGCTGAAAAATCCAGGTCTGCAATAGAGAGAATGCTGAAACTTTCAAAATAACAGCCATTTCACATCTACCAACAGTTGCTCGAATCTGCTTAATCTAAACTTGAAAACATTATCCTCGTATCCATTTAGCGCCTTTCTGAGTATGCTCTTTCTTCCAGATAGGCACTTCACGCTTTATCCTATCAACCAACTCCATTAAAGCTTTATAGGCTTCGTCCCGATGTCTAGATGCAACTAAGACGTACATTATGTCCCCTCCAACTGAAACATCTCCAAGCCTATGCTCAGCCACAGCATCTATTAACCCATACTTCTCCTTAACGTCTTCCAATATATTCTCTAAAACCTTAGATGCTAAAGCCTCATGCGCCTCATAGCTAAGCTTCAACACCTTCTCACCGTCGCCGACCCCTCGGACAACCCCTATGAATATGGCTATAGCTCCAACATCATCTGAAGACCGTTTCAAATGCTCTATTAGAAACGGAAGCGAATCCAGTTCACGGTCTACTTTAACCTTCAATTCAACCACCTGAAGGAGTAGGCATGAAATCTACTACATCGTCTTCACATAGTTTAAACTCTTGAACGTTCGACAAGTGGATAATAGCATTATTCACGGAGACCATTAAACCGTTTCTTAAAGACCCATCCTCTGAAAAAATCCTACCCGCTTTCACACCCAATAGCATTCTAAGACCGTTTATGAGGGAGCTGAACGATGAATCGTTTAAGCGCACAACGACTTCTCCAACGCCAACATCATCTCTCAAACTGGCGTAAAACCTCACCGTAACTCGAACCATTAGCCTCCAATTAAAGGCAGTAGTAACCTAAATATATACTCTTCCTAAGCCTAGGTTAAAATAAGCTTAAATCGATGACTGTTCAAATTAACAGCGGTCAGGATGAGCAATCTTCAAGAGGATTTAGAGAAACTCTGCAAAATCGCTCTAGAGTTTGGAGCTGAAGAGGCTAAAACCATTAAAGCAGAAGAGATAGTAGTAGCAGACTGGGTTAGGCTTAAATGCCAATACGGTTGCGACGGATATGGTAAAAGCCTCACATGTCCACCCTATTCTCCAACACCGGATCAAACGAGGAGAATGCTCTCATGCTACAAGTATGCGGTCCTAGTACGTTTCCCACCCGATTCAGACATTCATAGAGCTATGGCTAAACTTGAGAGGGAGGCTTTCCTGTCGGGATATCACTCGGCCTTCGCCATGGTTGCAGGACCATGCACACTATGTGATGAATGCAGTTTAGACTACTGCCGTCATCCTGAGTTGGCTAGGCCATCTATGGAGGCTTGCGGGATAGACGTCTACTCAACCGTTAGAAGAGCCGGCTTCAAGATCCACGTACTTCG
>JAWCKO010000112.1:0-4467 GCA_038851915.1 Bathyarchaeia archaeon | reverse complement strand
GGTCGGGACTGTGGCTTAAAGAGTTTCTACGGAGAGCTGGACTGGTTACGGTTAATCCTTTGAAGGCTTTCGTAGAGATTGGTGAAAACCCCGATATAGGTGGTCCTATAGCGGTTCTAATGATACTTATAATAGCGGATTTAATTAACAGACAGCTTTTCATGCTTTTCAAGACGGAGCTTTTCATTCTCAAAGGTTCTGACGTTTTGGAGCCTTACAAGTCCTCTTTAATGGATACTGCAACTGCTACGCAAATAGCTGTAATGTCTCTTATAAACTATGGCTACTATATTCTTAGAAACAGCATCATATATTACGTGATGATGTGGATACTTAAAACGGAGAGACATTTCACGAGTATTCTAATGGCTACTGCATATGCTATGTTCACCTATGTGATTGGAAAGGTGATAGAGGCTCTAGCCATACTGTTTGTAATCCCTCCATTGACGATAGTGATAGCAGTAGATACATCGGTTGCTATGCTTTCATCGTCTGTGACGCTTGTTCTGATAAACATGGAAAATGTTGAAATCGCTAACGCTATGACTAATACGTATAGAGAAGCTTGGGAAAATCAGCCGGCACCTAGAGTTCTCTCAAACATGGGGTACGCCTTCTCGATATGGAGTTGTCTAATATGTATAATCGCGCTCTACACTATGTTTAAAATGCCTAAGAGCAAGGCGTTAATCGCTGGAATAACCCCCCTGATCGCCGACGCGATTCTTAGAGTGGTTTTACTTGGGGGATTCTTCTAACAACCATAAATATTGATGCCAGTAAAACTGCAACAGCTACTGCTATTGGGACTGTTGAAGGCTGCCTACTAGCTGTTAAACTCGGTATATTTGTTGAGGATATGAGGATGCTTGAAAAATAGCTTTGGGAAACGCTTCCCTTTGAATCTTTAAACTCTATTAGGAAACGGGAACCCACTAATACACCTGTTTCACAATCGTAGCTTCTCTCGATGAACCCATCCATTGACGCATTCTTTAAATCCCCCATGTTAAGCCCGTTTATTTCGAAAGTCGAATTCGTCAGCCAGCAGGCTCTATCTATGAATAGTTTTGAAGAGGCTAACCGTAAGTCTACCACGACTGCTGATAGGTTTTCAAGTTGAATTACATCACCTATTCTAGGGGCGTAGTTCATCCAGAGGTGATTTGTAGTGTTTTCTATGATTCTATCATCTATTGCCTTAATCTGGTTAGAAGATGCATCTATTTTAAACGTTTTTTTAAACGACATGTCTTCAATACGCATCTCATAGAGAATGTAAACATATCCATCTGTCAGATTTATAACGGTCCACTTGAAAGTCCCTGTAGTCGGAGCATAGGGGGCACCCTTGTAAACGGATACGTTGCAACTGTATTCTACGTATGTGCCCGGATTAAGCCAACTCGGTTGCGAGCAGGCCGTCCTCTGAAATCTAGGAATACTAGTTATAGAGTATATCGCTATAATAAGTGCAGCTATTGCTACTCTACTCTTCAAAACAAGCCCTGAAATAAAAACCGAGGGGAGACTTATAAGATTATCCCGGGAGATTTGGATTGTTAGACCGAGTTTTAAGTGGATTTTAAGAGTATTCTTATAAGGCTGTGTGACAGATATTGATGAGACCGCTATGAGCGTTAAATGTGGCGTTGTTGGTTGCGGCGTTATAGCTAATGAGTCTTATCTACCTGCTATTAAGAAGCATGGAAGGCTTGTAGCAGTATGCGATATTGTTGAGAAGAAGGCGGAGAGAGCGGCTAAACTATGGGGCGCTGGAGAATACTACGACGATTATGAGGAAATGCTTGAGAAGTCCGATGTCGAAGCAGTATTCATACTTACAGGTATGGGCGATCACGCTAGGCAAGCGGCTATGGCTGCCAACGCAGGCAAACATGTTTTGGTTCAGAAGCCTTTAGCTACAAACATGGACGATCTTAGAAGAGCTGTAGATGCTGTTAAAAAGTCTTGTGTGAAGGCTTTAGTTGAACCATGTGTTCAAATGTTTCCAGAGTATGTTAAGGCTAAGGAGGCTTTGAAAGAAATAGGTACAATCTTCTGGTTTAGAGCAGGGCTTGGACGTGGTCCACCCATATGGGGTGCGGAAACATTCTTCACGAGGAGGGCTGGAGGACCTTTATTCGACTTAGGTGTCTACCAGATATCTGCTTTAACTTTTCTACTTGGACCGGCTGAAAGAGTGTCGGGTTTAGCGAAGACATCTATTCCAGAGGTAGATATAGTGCCGAACGAATGGTTTATTGAACACTTGTCTAGGTCTGACACCTATAGGAGCGTATGGCCTTTGCTGGGGAGAGCCCCTAGAACCTGGAAGGTTAAAGTAGAGGCTGAAGACAATACTTTGACCATTATTGAGATGAAGTCTGGATGCTTAGGTGTGGTGATAGCGAATTTTGTGACGCCTGACGGTCTCAGAGGCGACGTCGGCATGTTTCCAGACATAGAGATCTACGGCTCCGATGGGGGAGCACTTATAGGTAGCGGGGCTTACGCTGTTGCCTATAAGACTGTTAAAATACGTGAGTGGGTTAAAGTGGGCTGGGATGCTATTAGCAGACGCGGTTGGAGCTATTATGAGGCTTCAACTAAACATTTCTTAGATTGTATAGTGGACGATAAAGAGCCGATACCTAACATAGACTGGGGGGCTCATGTAAGTGAAATCATGATAAAATCCATAGAATCTTCAAGAACCGGTAGGACTCTTAGAATGGAGACTACGTTTAAACCATACTAAAACGCATATTAACATCTCTCATAGCATTTGACGGTATACAGGGATACGTTATGCGAAGGTTTAGTGAATCCTATAGAAATTGGGGTAGGAACGCCAAAGTCTTAGTGCTTACAGAGCCTCTATGGAGCATTCCCATGAGCTGGGTGTTCTTCTATAGACCCGTATTCATGCGTAGCTTAGGCATTACGGAGGTCGAGATAGGTCTTATGATGACATTATACTCTATTCTCCAGATCTTCCTCCCACTATTTGGAGGATACTTGGCAGACAGATTTGGTAGAAAGAGAGTTCTTATGCTGTTTGACGTAGTCGGGTGGGTTAGTGCTATGAGTTTATGGCTCATAGCTAGGGAGCTGTGGCATATGATACTGGCTATAGTATTTGAAGCGCTCATAACCGTAATATATTCCGTGTGGGAATGTATGCTGATTGAGGATACCGAATCAGAGCATAGAGCCAGCATATTCAGCACTATAAACCTGATTTATGTAATTGGGGGGCTTCTAACGCCATTAGCAGGGCTAATACTAATGTCATATGGCATTGAGTTGGGATGCAGAATGCTTTTCACAATAGCTTTGATCAGTTTATGCGTAATGTTCACTGTGAGACAGATCTTTCTGAGGGAAACAGAAATAGGTAATCTACTTTTAAGAGAGCGGAGCGATTTATCTGGTTTTAGAGGCTATAGAAGAGCGATTAGGATAGTCTTTAGGACTAAAATCATCCTTCTAGTTTTTATATGCACTGTTTTAGGCGGCTTCTACTATACTGTGTCAGGCACCTACAATGCACTGTATCTTACCGATTCTAGAGGATTGGGGTTGAGCGAAGGGCTTGCATCGATTGTTCCAGCATCTTCATCAATAGTAGCCATCCTCTTACTGACCACTATCCTACCTAAGATAAGAGGAGAAGAGAATCTTCTCAAGGTTTTAGTTTTTGGATATATCTTAGCAGCAATATCTGTAACTATGCTCATTATAGCTCCCAATGGATGTTTAATCTTAGCTGTCACCGCTGGTATTATGGGAGGCTTTTACATACTCGTCTACCCGACCATAAGGACAATCCTCGTAAATAGAATAGACCTAGTAGATGAGAGAGCAAAGGCTAAAATACTGTCGTTATCTACAACCTCTTCGGCTCTTGTAAACTGGTTAACACCGACTTTAGCAGGATACGCTTATGCGATAAATCCTAAAATCCCGTTTACAGTATCTGTTGGGATCTTGATGGTGAACACCGTAATAGCGTTCGCTATTAAAACTTCCGCAAGAACATCTTACGGTTGAAGAGGCGTTGGGTAGAAAAAATAAATGTTGGATTTGATGGATTTTCTAAATGCTCGCTTTAGGTTTTAATATGAATCCTATCACGGTTATTATGGCTCCTATGAAGATTATACCTCCACCCGCTGTCTGCAGAGTCGAACCTATACCCCATTCTTCAACATGTACTTCAAAAGAGGCTGCTTGACCACCCTCCCACTCATACCATTCTAAATCCAATTCATGGGTTCCAGCAGTAAGGAAAACGCTGGTTTCGTCGACTGCATATGCCCTTAACACCCAGCTATTTATCACGGGGGTCCCATCAACGTATAGTACTATGCCGTCGTCGCTTCCAGCTCTGAAGATGACCGTTTTATCCTCTCTAAGGGTTATATAGAGTTTTGCTCTGAAGCCGAAGTGGTCGAACCA
>JAWCKO010000111.1:4142-4550 GCA_038851915.1 Bathyarchaeia archaeon | reverse complement strand
TAGAGATTTCCCCAATTAATATATCCAGTCCTTTTTTAAAGTCATCTGTCTCCATGTATTTTTCAAATCCTCCATGTCTATAACCCCCAAGCAAGTCGCCTAACCATAAATATGCTATGTTCTCGCGTCTAAGAAGTTCAGCCAATACATCCCTTCTAAAGTCTTCCACTTTAGAAGTAGGGAATCTTCTAATATCGACTAAGAGCTCAATATAATTATTCTTAAGAGAGTCCAAAAAATCCTTAGGCTTCCTACCGCTATAACCTATAAACCACACTTCTGTCTCTAAAGCCAACCCCCCATAATTTCTCAACTCTTGAAAAAACAGTCGTATTTGAAAGTGGATGAAACAGTGTCATTATAAAATTGAAAAAGACCGTTATTAAGGTTTATTTACCTCCAGTATGG
>JAWCKO010000111.1:2036-4132 GCA_038851915.1 Bathyarchaeia archaeon | reverse complement strand
AGTCAAATAGTTAAACGCATAAAGGATATCTACGATAAAGATAGACATGGTTGGAGTGTCCTCGCAGGTCTTGACAATGGAGGAAGGCTAGACTTCTATATTTCTCATAGAAATGAACTACTCTGGAAGCTTAAATCAAAACCAGTAAATCCCTACAGTTACATAACCGTAGGAGCGGAAATACGTGACTTAAACTCTGAAATATTCATGAAGGTCTTTGAGGAAAGTCAACCCTTCGGTTTTCAAGCATTGTTTCCGCAAGACGACTTAAAAACAATACTCATGTTTGGATTGGGTAAATATGCTGTAAAGCGTAGAACTCCATTATTCGAATCTGAGAAACCTATAGATGAAGAATTGACTAAGAAAGTTGAAGAGTTCTTCAGTAAAACTTATCCAGAACGAAAAATGGCGTATGTTTAAGCGTAAACACCCCTGTTTAGACCTGTAGTAATCTCAATGAATCAGCGTGTAAAGACAGTTCTTCAAGAAAACTTCCGAGCTCAGTCACCTTAACTATTGGAATTTTATCGTAAAATTTAAACTTAGGTGTGAGTAGAGTTATTACGGTCGGTAGAATTCTCCATCCTTTAGAAGGTTTGGGCTCAAGTTTCAATTTCGGCAACGCTTGTCGTAAGGCTTCAGCTCTCTCAAGCTCTTCTAAAGCAGCTCTTCTCAAGGAAGACCAGCTTTGTTTAAGAAAATGTTTACAGTTTAAACATAGTAAAATCGGCTTTTTAATAGCTAAGATATCTACTTCCCAACGTCGATTGATGCTTTTAAACCTATAGCTTCTGTAGACGATATACCCATAAGCATCTACAATAGCCGCTGTGAAATCTTCAAACTCTCTCCAATCTAAATACCTAGAGATGTATAACGGATCTATGGCTAGATTGAGGCAACGTATGGCAATTTGAACTTTACCGTGTTCAGCTATACTAACAATGTCATCTTTCAATATAACGGCGTCTGCAATCTCCGTTAAAATGCTTCTGACTGTTTCAACTGGCGCTCTAGTTTCTTCACCAAGTTTTGTTAGGCTCCAATTTTCAGTCCGTTTAATCTTTAAAAGTGTTTTTAAAACTTCTCGTCTCACCAACTCTTCCAATGTTCCCAACTGTTAAGACATATATGTGAGGACTTTGAAAAATATTTATCGAGACAATTATGAACCTTGATGACCTAGACAAGAAGATTTTAAATTTTCTTAAAAATGACGCCAGGATGAGTTTCGTGAAAATAGCTAAACAACTAGGTGTAAGCGAGGGCACTATTCATTTGAGGGTTAAAAAACTTATCGAGGAAGGTGTTATAAAAGGCTAAGATTGGGCTTCCTATAAGGGCTTTCATAGGTTTGCAGGCAGACCCGTCGCTTTATGAGAGCATCTTAAAGAAGCTCCGCGAAATCGATGGAGTTTACGCCGTTTATGACGTAACAGGCGAGTTTTCAGCGTTAATAGATGTTAAAGTTAGAGATAAGAGAGAGCTTACTGAACTAATAGATCAAGTCGGCGCTATACCAGGAGTCAAAAATACAGTGACCATGCTTGTTCTAAGGGTCTTAAAAGAAGACTTTGGAGTAGCAGTACGCTAAACTAAACATATTAATATGGTATTTAAAGTCAAGTGAGTGTTTTAACTGGTTTAGGTAGTACTTTTAGTCTACGTTTGACATCAGCAGGCCAATCATCTGGATTAAAACCTTTTTGAGCTAAAAATGCTGTAACCCACCGGGTTATACCGAAGCCTGAGCAACCAGTCCAGACATCCCTATTCTTAACTTCCTTAATCTTAAAACTTTTTACGTATTTATCTCTATGACATGAGAAAGCCCCTCCGATTTCAAGCCATTCAGAATCCTCTCTAGATCCTCTGTAAGGAAGCCAAGCTTCTAAATCGATTGTAGGGATCTTATCACTACTCGATATGTCCACATACGTTTTAGAGGCTTGGTCGCTACTCATGTAGAATGGTGCTCCTACAACCATTCTGACCTCTAAATCGAGCTTTTTATCTGCAAGCTCCATAGATTTTTCGGCGATCTCATCGCGTATTCTAACGGCGTCCTCTGAGCTCGCCAGCCAGCCCGCTTC
>JAWCKO010000111.1:0-1903 GCA_038851915.1 Bathyarchaeia archaeon | reverse complement strand
TCGCCAGCCAGACCGCTTCAACCCTGTAGAATTCGATAGTTCTTTCAAGCCCCCTTGTCGCCTTCCCCTCCCATCTCCATGTCCAACCACTCCGATCGAATACTTTAACTGGTAAATCGTCTAAGCTGACGATTTCCCCTGAGAAAAACTGGTAGAAGGGTGTGCATTGAGCAGGTTCTAAGACGTAATTAGGACCGCCTAGCTCTTTCTTTAAAGATTCAAAGTCCAGTTCACCAGTGAGCGAAAATTTACGTTTAAAGTCTTTTAAGGCCTCCTCCTCTCGTTCCGGTGTGAAAACGTACAGCATACCTTCTGCTAGATTGTCGAAATAACCCGGCATTTTAGCCATAACTTGAATAGGTGTCAGTTTGGGGAACATCCACTCTACAAACCCCATGGGCGTTAAAACATCGCTTATTATCATATCCATCACGAGGTTGATCAGGGCTGTAATCGGTGCAGTTAAAATCCACTGTCCTCTTCCAGGGTACCTTTTAATCCAATTAAGTTTCTCAGCCCACTCTGCAACATCCCCATCAAATCTAACCTCTTTCCTCGCAGATGTTTTAATGACATGTCCCATTGGAACATAGTTTGGCTTTTCAGGCTTAGCTTCTATACTCACGGATGCGAGCATTGTTTCAATCTTCTTTAAAGCACGGTCTATAACGCCTTTCTCTAATTCTCTACTACCAACTTCCCTAAAGATTATTACAGTTTTTCCTTCGATTGTTTGAACTTCAGCTATATTTTCCAAGATCTCCCTGACGGTATTGAATGATGTAATCGAACGGTCAAAAATTATCATAACCTCTTCAGCTTTTAATCCTCTCACACCCAATCTGTATGTTCCAAGTCTATCTACAAGAAAGTTTCTAACTCTCAATAAGGCTGAGTGTGCTCTAACTGTCCTTCCAGAATCTATTGTGAGAATTAACTTATTCCCTTCAATTTTCCAATTAGATATTCTAGCTCCATCATCGGAGGTCTTAGCTCCTCTTAGTAGAATATCTCTATTCAGCTCATTTATCCAAGATTTTACTTCTTCTTCTAAACCTTCCAAACTACCGCTTACTTGGATTTCTCCTCTGAGTTTAAACTCCATGTCGACCTTAGCCTCCTCACGATGATGGTTTACAATCTCACTTTTAAACGTATTAATCTTTTTTTGAAATAGTTTTTAAATACCGTAGTCTATAGCTCAGGTGATGTAATGAACCCTAAAATAAGTATTTATGGTTTGGAGGGAATTCCCGAAGTCAAACCCGGCGACGATATCTCTAAGCTCATAGTTGAAGCGGCTGAAAGAAATAATGTAGACATTATGGATGATGACATAATAGTAGTGTCTCAGAAGATAGTGTCAAAAGCTGAAAATAGGATAGTTCGTTTAAGAGATATTACTCCTTCTGATTTTGCCATTAATCTTGCAGAAACCGAAGGAAAAGACCCCAGACTCATAGAAATTATACTTAGAGAAGCAAAACGTATAGTCAAAGTGAAAGATGGGCATATAATAACTGAGACCAAACATGGATTTGTATGTGCAAACTCTGGTGTAGACAAGTCTAATATACCCGGCGATGATACGGTTTCATTACTACCATTGGATCCAGATGAATCTGCTAGAAGAATCAGAGAACGCATAAGAGAGATTAAAGGAGTCGACGTAGTAGTTATAATATCTGACACGTTTGGCAGAGCTTGGCGTATTGGCCAGGTTAATTTTGCAGTCGGCGTAGCAGGAATGATACCTATCACAGACTATAGGGGTTTAAACGACCCATATGGATATACGCTTAAAGTTACGGCTATAGCCGTAGCTGATGAACTTGCGGCAGCGGCTGAGCTTGTTATGGGTAAGCTTTCAAAGATACCTGTAGCCTTAGTAAGAGGATTTAAA
>JAWCKO010000110.1:629-4570 GCA_038851915.1 Bathyarchaeia archaeon | reverse complement strand
GGATAGCCCAGATATTCCAGTACTTCTCTAATTAGGAGCGATCTACGTGTCTAGAGTAGATGCACTACTTGAAAAAATCAACGGTTTGAAAAATAGCCATGTAAAAAAGTTAGTAGATACGCGCATAGAGGAATTTAAACAGAACGGGGGGAAAACTAGTAGAGAAATTTTCAAAGAACTGTGCTTTTGTATTTTAACGGCGAATTTCAACGCTGAAGAAGCATAGAGATTCAGAAGAAAATAGGTGATGGTTTTTTAACCCTCTCAGTTTCCCAGCTGACGGAAGAACTTAGGGTGCTTGGTCACCGTTACCCTGAGGCAAGAGCAGGGTACATTGTAGAAGCTAGGAAGTATGCAGACTCACTAAAAGACGTCATTTCACGTTTCAAAGATTCAAGTCTACTGAGAGAGTGGCTTGCTAAAAACATAAGGGGGATTGGACTTAAAGAGGCAAGTCATTTTCTCAGGAATATCGGCTACCGTGATTTAGCTATAATAGACCTTCACATAATTAATGTACTGTCAAATTATGGCTTGATAGATAGACCTAAGACCATGACTAAGAAGAAGTACTTAGAAATTGAATCCATATTGAGAAAAATAGCCAACTACCTAGAAATTTCACTAGCTGAGCTTGATCTATTCTTATGGTATCTTGAAACAGGTAAAGTCTTAAAATAGAAGAAGAGAACGAAAAGACAATTTTACTTCTATATCTATAATGAATATATTACAATATTTGAAGCCGCTGTTTAACCCTCTTCAAGACCTCCTTAACTTCACTTATGTCTAGTTTCTCAAGAGTCTCTCCCCTAGGTAAACCGTATTCATCCCATCCAGCTACTTTATAGTAAATCTGTTTCAGTTTATCGACGTCTTCTTTCTTAGCAGCTGCACCTTTCTTAGGTCCAGAGGGTAGAGGCTCATAGAATCTGAGCGGATTATCATCGTCGACACGTGGATCCCAGTAGACGTCTGGACCGCCTAATAGAAGTAGAGCTCTTTGAATCGCAGCTATTCTGGGAGCTATTTCATTGTAAATTTCATCTTCAGATATGCTCCATCCAGCTACTGCTTTGAAAAACCTATAGACATGTTCTTTCCTAAAGTTAAACCAACATACGACCGCAGAGTCTATGAGTATTATTTCCCATTCTTCCGGCCTATTCTTTTCATCGAGGTTTGAAACGGATGTATGGTCTCCGCCTTGGAGATTACACACGTAAGCTGTGGGTTTTGTATAGTCTAAACCGCTTCTAATACCGTGGGCTCCAACACCTATCCCCTTAACTTGCATCGCATACGGCATTACGTTAACGTTTTTCATTTTACCTATTTTTAAAGCAGCCCTATAGGTGCCTTCAGCTAAAACATCGCCTATACCTATCCTATACGCTATTATTTCCTGAAGCTTTGCAAAAGCTTCAACATCCCCCCATTTAAGTTCAAATCCTAAGTCCTCCTTTGTCAATATACCTCTCTGATATAATTCAGCTGCAAAACCCAATACATTACCAACTTGTATGCCGCATAAGCCAAGATCGTCAGCTTTAGCCGATAGGTATACACTTCCATCTGGCTCGAATACTCCAAGATTGGTGCCTAGGTACGCTTGTAATTCGTAGTCTGGATTATCTGTTAGAGTACCTTTAAACTTGCCATATTTAATCATGGCTAATTTAAGGCATGTTGTGGTGCATCCAAAGTCGCCCCAAAACCTCTTAATCCAAACCTTGCTCTCAAATGAACTCGACCCGTATTTTGTTTCATCATGCCACTCCTCTTGCCAATTTCTAATGGGTTCACTACTCGTATCAACACCAACAGTATACCCCGCTGCGCCTGTACCCCAATACCTCATCATGAATGATTGTGCAAGGCTTCTACAGATGTCGTCTAAGGCCTTTTTGAAGGAATCCGGCTCTGCAACTTCAGGCAGCGGACCTGTACCTTTAACCGCTACGGCTTTAAGCATTTTAGACCCCATAACTGCTCCATAACCTCCATATCCAGCGGCATGCGTAATTTTAGCCGCTACAGCGGCGACTCTGACCTTATTTTCACCAGCAGGACCTACGTATAGGATGCTTGGCTCTTTACAAACACCGCGTAGTGGATGCTCTTTCAACATTTCGCTTCTAAGTTCTTTTGTGAGTGTTCTCAACGTTTCTTTAGAGTCTTTCCCCCATATATGCGATGCATCTTTAACTTCTACTTCTTCATCTTTAATCCATAGATAGACAGGTTTCTCAGCAATACCATTTACAATCACTCCATCATATCCTGCGCATTTAAGCTCAACTCCAAATTCTCCTCCCACTGTTGAGCCTACTACGCCATTACTCTGGGGAGACTTACCTGTTACACAGACCCTTCCCCCCGGATAGTAGCCAGTTAGAGGACCGGTAAGTATAAGAAGTATGTTATCAGGCCCTAGGGGGTCTACTTCTTCCCATTTTTGACCAAGCCTATCCCATAGGATTTTAACGCCTAAACCACGACCTCCTATGTATCTACGCATAGTGCCTCTATCTATTTTAGTGACTTTCACATTTTCCGTCGACAGGTCGACTTCTAAAAGTCTACCCCACCATCCATATGGCATTAAACCCACCCCTCCCACTCTTCACCATAAACTTTTAAAGCTAAGTCTTTTACTATGTCTTCAGGTTTTCTAGCGTAGACTTTATAGGCTTGTGTTGCAAATCTGGGAACTTTTACAAGCGCATTATAACCAGCCTCCATGCAAACTCTGACGCACTCCGGTTCCCCATCGCATAGGTCGCATATCACAGCATATCGCATCCTCGGGTGGATGAAAGGCACTTTACCAGGACACGCATCTACGCATTTACCGCATCCAGTACACCTATCTACGTCTACTAAAACAGCGCTAGTTTTCTCGTCAACTGTTAATGCTTTAAACGGGCACGCTGAAATACATGGATAGTCTGGACATTGAGTACATAGATGTGGAATTTCAAGCCCCGGTATTAGCATGAAGACACGGACTCTTGAAGCTTCAGGCCATATTCTTCCTTCATGTTTTAGAGAACAGGCTATTTCACATCGTCTACAACCGCTACAGCGTTCGTAGTCTCTAAATATCCATATTTTTGCTTTCTCTTCACCCAATACTCAACACCCAACTAGATTTTCTGCGCAAAAGCTTAAAATTTTTCCCTTGACTCTACCTTACGGGCTACTCTGTTAGCTATTAAAGCCGCAACGACGCCGGCAGCTACCCCAGAGTCTATGTTTACAACGGCCAAGCCTAATGGGCATGCCTGAAGCATTGCTTGTAGAGCAGCTAATCCTCCGCCTCCAAACCCGTATCCCTGCGATGTTGGAACACCTATCACTGGAACATCAACAAGGCTAGCTATTATAGATGGGAGGGCTCCTTCTCTACCCGCTATAGCAACTATCACATCGACGTCGTTCAGTAGCATCTCTCTCAATGCTTCAAACGCTCTATGTAGCCCGGCGACGCCTACATCGTAAGCCTTATACACTTTGCAACCCATTTCTTCAGCGACTAAACGTGCTTCCTCAGCTATGGGTATGTCGGCTGTTCCAGCTGTAATTACCCCAACACATCCTCCATGCTTATACTTGGTGTCTTTCCGTCTTAGGATTATCATACGGGCCTTATCGTAGACTTCAACTATGACCCCCTTTTCCGAGAAAACGTCCACGAACTTATCCATGGTTTGTCTATCGGCTCTACTTACAATTATGCGATCGGTTTTCTCAATGGTCTTCAGACAGATCTCTAAGAGATCCTCTAGATCCTTTCCTTCAGCAAGTATTATCTCAGGTACTCCTCTTCTAAGCTCTCTACCGATATCTATCCGAGCGATTTCGTAGACATGTTCCACTGTAAACAGTTTGAGAGCTTTCAATGCTTCTTCAAGTGAAATCTCCCCCTTAGAGAGTTT
>JAWCKO010000110.1:0-619 GCA_038851915.1 Bathyarchaeia archaeon | reverse complement strand
AAGAAAGCATATGCCCTTTAAAATAATTTAGCAAGTTTACTTTGGACATGAAACATATCAAACACATTGGGCAGGAGCAAAGTAATGTTTAGATATTTTAGCGGGTTAATTTACCTTAAGTGCACCGTATGAGAACCCTATATATTGACTGCTCTCTGGCTGGGATATCTGGCGATATGATGCTTTCAGCCCTCCTAAACCTTGGGGCAAAAGTAGACTTTAAAACGCTTTCAGAATCCATCTTAGAGAGCCTTGATGGTGTTGAACGGCTGGAGATCTCATACAACGTCGAGTCTAAGATGGGTTTCCAAGCCGGTCTATTAAAAGTCACGTTTTCCGATTCTAAAGACTGCAGGCGGGGAATCGAATTGAAGAATGGTTTGGAGAAAACGCTGGAACATATGAGCGCTGGCCGTAAAGCGAAAGAGTACGCCGTTAGAGTTCTTGAAACACTTTTAAACGCTGAAAGCATTATACATGGCGAATCGGCAGATGAAGTTCATCTACATGAAATAGGCTCACCAGATACACTGGTAGATATTGTGGGAGTAGCGTTGGCTTTAGAGGATCTCGGTGTTTTTGAAGACGTTAAAGTGTATGGTAGCCCTGTATCGGTGGG
>JAWCKO010000109.1:0-4575 GCA_038851915.1 Bathyarchaeia archaeon | reverse complement strand
TACCTACAGTTTATTAGACTAATCTATTTAGAAAAATAGTCAGTTAACCTTAAAAAAAGAAAAGTACTAGATACAACCTCGGTCAAAAGGTAGTGTCGTCTAAAATCGAAAAGTCTTACTCAACGGAGATTGTTACGCTCCTTTGACCACCCTTCGGGGCGGCTCAGGGGTTGCGTGACAAATCCCAGCGAGCGAGGCTGAGTAGATAGGTCGTGCAGGGTGTTTCCAAGTCGAAAGACCTGGAAACGGGCTAACCGCAAGGTTAGCTTAAACCTGCTAAAATGACGTCTATAACCAGCCTTCGGGTTGGTTATAGGAGGTGGGAGGATCGACCTCTCCCCGCTACCTGACAAACAACATTCTCCTAAGTTTTGTATGCTAGTATGCTTTTCTGCCCTCTATTCGTCAGAAGCCATTTAACAGGTCTACCTTCATGTTTAATGACAATCCCCTCCCTCTCCATGTTCTTAATCTGTTTGAAAACCGTCTGGTAATTTACACCAGTAATCTTTGAAATCTCTTTTATGTTTGTAAACCCGCTTTTGAGGGCCTTTATTATAATGGTTCTAGTTTTAAGTCCTCTATTTACATTCCGTATTATCGTTAAATGAGATTGCGGTTCATATTCCATTTAATAACCTCTAAGCTTTATAGGTTTAAATGCTTATCATTTTAAGCCTAATGATAGGTAAAATAGTTAAATCTTTTTAAACTTCTATCTTTTAGAATTCTCCTGAAAAGATTTCAGAGGTTTGGATTAACCTATGTCTGAAAGACTCATCGATGGAGATATCGTTAAAACCGAGGAAGGCTTCATCTTCTACGTTTTCGGCTATGAGCATCCTGAGGATCGTTACATAGCGTATTTAAAGTATGTGCCAGAGCGTTTTAAAAGCTTCTTTGAAATCGAGTTTCTGCCTTGGATCTGGAAGCTTGACGGGGAAACATACGTAAGACCAGTTAAACTGTATAGTCCTGAGAATATTCAGGAGATTGTAAGAGTTTTTGATGGAGTTTTCCCACAGTATGTCTACGAATGCCCGTATAACTCTAAAGTTTTAATATCTGTCCCTAGTAATACGGTGGAACGTGTCTTCAAACCTGGAGAAGCCTTGTCTAGGCTTATGGGTAAAACTAACCGTCTTCTTGTAGAAGGTGTGGCTGTTGAATGGATTGAACTGATTTCTTCTGAAGCTGACATTGATTTAAAGAGTTTCGGTATACATGGTTCTCTATGTTTAGGTATGATATCTGAAAAACCCGATGTTGACGTCGTCATCTATGGGGGATTGAACTTCAGAAAAGTGAGAAATACTGTGAGCAAATTATCATCTAGAGGCGTTATGAAATACATGTATGAGAATGAATTCGATAGACTTCGGAAGAATAAACTCTCTTACAAGGGTTTTAAAGTTGTCTTCAACGCCGTTAGAAGACTTGATGAAATAAGAGATGTTTATGGTGCTTACCGGAGGATGCCTATAAAAACCGTAAAGTTTAGATGTATGGTTGAATCTGCTGAAGAATCTTTCTTCAGACCAGCAATATACAGAGTTTCAGAGTATCGAGCTGTAAACGAAGAGTCTAGGCTACCCCCTGAGATGAGACCTAGGGAGGTTATCGTTATGGATAGTACGTATAGAGGCTTAGCATATGAGGGTGATCTACTTGAAGTTCAAGGATTATTAGAGCGTGAAGTATCTACTTCAAGCAATATTGAAAAGTATAGAGTTGTAGTAGGCTCCGGTAGACCAGGTGAGTACATCCAAGTTAGGAAGCTGTACTAAAATGAACTTGAAAGATAGAGACTATATAATAGGCTTAAACGGTTTAATATTCAGGGTCTTAGGGTATTCCCATCCACCTGACGGATACGTGTGCGACCTTGAATACGTTCCTTCAAGCCTATACTATTCCAATAACCCTAAAGCTCCAAGAGGATATAACGCTACATCCCACTACAAGCTTTACGGAGATGAGCCATTTAAACTCGTAAACGAGTATTTCCCAGAATACAGGGTTTACTACAAGCCTTTAAATGCGTTTCTACCGGGCGTTCCAATAAACCTCATCGGTGAGATTAAACTTCCAAGAGATGGTTTAATGAAGCTTATAGATTCTCCAAGGGATGAGCTTTCAACTACTCTAGAAAACGTTCTAAATATTGTTTTAGATTCTTCAACATTAAAACTGGAAGACTTTGGAGTTTTCGGCTCTCTACTCTTCGGCTTTTATAATCCAAAATTCTCAGATCTAGACTTTGTCATTTACGGGTCGGAGAATCTAAAGGAACTTAGAGACTGTTTAAGTAAGCTCTATAGAGAGAATCTTCTCTATAATGAGTTTGAACATTGCTCTGGAGACCTAAACCTTAGATGGAAATTTAGAAATTATCCCTACAAACTGTTTCTGGCTCATCAAAAGAGGAAGCTAATATATGCTATTTATAAGCCATCATGCTCTAGACCAGTTAAAGTCGAGTTTGAGCCGGTTAAAAGTAACAGAGAAATAGTGGATGAGTACATCGATCTGAGAAGTATCACTAGATTAGGCTGGTTTAAGGCTTCTGCGATTATTCTCGACGATTCTGAAGCCGCCTTCATGCCATCTAAATATGAAGTTGAAGTTGAGAATATAATGAAAGGCTTCAAAGTGGACAATATAAAACATATAGTGTCATACGTGGAAGAGTATAGGCTTCAAACTTTTAAAGATGAACGAGTATACGTTGAAGGATGGCTTGAGAAGGTTGAAACTTCAAATGAAGTCTTCTATCAGATAGCTTTAACATACGGTCCAAGGTACTACGAGCAGACGCTCCACTCTTTAGATTTGCTTCGATCTCTTCACTTCTAGCCAGATTATATGATTATTTAAGCTAAAAATATGGATTGAGATAGAGTTTAAATCGGGATATTCGATATGAAGGAGCTGTGGATTCTACAAGTCTAACCACTTGGGGATGTGGAAATTATGAACATATACTTTGCTACGAAAAATGAGGGAAAGTTTAGAGAGGCTAAACCTATCTTCGAAAGTCTAGATTTAAATTTGACTATGCTAGATGTCGATAAGATTGAAATACAGTCTGACAGTCTAGAGGACATAGCTTCCTACGCAGCTAAAGAGCTGACTGAGCGCCTGAATTTGAAAGTGGTAGTAGAGGATGCTGGTCTCTTCATAAAAAGTCTTAATGGTTTCCCAGGTCCATACTCAGCCTACACATTTAAAACTATAGGTTTAAACGGGATCCTCAAACTTATGGGTGGTGTAAGCGATAGATACGCCTACTTCCTGTCGATTGTAGCATACGCAGAACCTGAAAAACCAGTTAAGATTTTTCAAGGTAAAGTAGAAGGCTTAATAACATATGAGCCTAGAGGTTTTGAGGGATTTGGCTTCGATCCAATTTTTCAGCCATTGAATGGAAATGGGAAAACATTTGCCGAAATGACCAGTGAGGAGAAGAATAGATTCTCACATAGAGCTGAAGCTTTCAGAAAACTAGCACTATGGATTAAAGAGAACAAGCCTTTAGATCATAAGCCATAGCCATAGTCCAATAGTCTTGGAAAAGTTCAATTGATGATTATAGAGTGTTGACTTTACAAAATCTAAGTTGAATTTTAACCCTCCAGAAACTCTAGAAGTTTGTCTGCAAAACTGTTGTCAAGTTTTTCATATTTTTCGGTTGAGCCTATGTCATACCATGAAGCTTCCGTCTCATATGCATACACAGTTTTTCCTCTAGCCGCTAATTCGGGAATCAGATGACCCATCAAGTCGTACTCTTCATTTATGTATTTTTTAGAGGCTTCAGCCATAATATCGAAAGCATCCCTTCTAAGGATTAAAATTCCCATGCAAACAGGTACGTTGACCATCGGTTTCTCTTCAAATTTAATTATCCTTGACCCCTCCATGTAAGCTACTCCAACTGGAAGTCTATATCCCCTAGAAACCGCCATTGTAGCTGTAGATTTCAAATTTTCATGGTAGTTTATAAAGTCTCTAATGTTGATATCCGTCAATATATCCCCATAGTACACCAGGATATTTCTAAACTTGTTAAAGTAACCCCCCTCATAAGCGTTCAGCATAGCCCAGCCCGTTCCTCTAAACCCCTTCCTATCGATAACGTAATTTATCTTCATGTTAAACCTCTCCCCATTACCAAAGTAGTTCACGATCTGTTGATACTTATAGCCGCATAGAAGGTTTACATTTTCAACGCTATTCTTCTTCAGTAGCAGAATTATGTATTCGAGGAGAGGCTTCTGCTTAGAGCCTATAGGTATCATAGCTTTCTGGAAATAGTATGTTAAAGGTCTAAGTCTACTCCCGACACCGCCACATAATACGGCGGCGCAAACATCACTCATATGCATCTATCAGGTTTTCTCACCGTAGGTATTTATATGCTTTAGCATTCCGACAAGTCTCTTCTTAAATAGGAGAATGGTAAGACATGAAATTGCAAAGACTGTTGAGATTATTCTAAGGGTTTCTAGTAGAAGCTGAGGTCTATACACTACGGTTATTTTAAGAGGTTTTGCTTCTTCGTCTTCAACATAC
>JAWCKO010000108.1:0-4591 GCA_038851915.1 Bathyarchaeia archaeon | reverse complement strand
GAGCAGGGAGCTGAGCTCTTGAGCTCTACTATAGTGTTCAAGGCATTTCTCAAAGAAGTCGGCTAAAGCCTTATCATTTACAAGTACATCGGCATTCTGCTCTGAAACACCGTATTTCTCTACGAATATGCGTCTTCTTTCATCTGGAAGCATGGGAAGTTTACGTTTCACCTCATCTAGATACTCATCGCTCAAAACTATGGGTGGTAAATCGGGCTCCGGGAAATACCTATAATCCTCCTCAGTCTCCTTAGTTCTGAGAGAAACAGTTATCCTTCTACGCTCATCCCAAAACCTCGTCTCTCTAGCAATCTTAATACCTCTAGAAAGTAGACTACTCTGCCTCGTGATTTCAAACATCAGAGCACGCTCAACCTCCTTGTAAGATGAAATATTCTTAATTTCAACTCTAACACCACCCTCAAGAGAAATATTTGCATCACATCTCATAGCACCTTCAAGCTCACCATCAAATACACCTAAATGCTCAAGTATCGACCTCAACTTTTGGAGGAAAAATCTAGCTTCCTCAGGCGAAGACATATCCGGCTCTGTAACTATCTCAACGAGTGTGATTCCATGCCTATTGTAGTCTACAAGCGCTGAAGGAGCAGTATCTATAGATCCCTCGTAAACAAGTCTAGCAGGGTCTTCCTCAAGCTGTATCCGTCTGATTCTGACGGTCTTTCCATTGTTTAAAACGACATAACCTCCTTTAGCTAAGGGAGCACCGCCGACACCGTCATACTGAGATATCTGGAAGTTTTTAGCCATATCTGGGTAGAAGTAGTTTTTACGTGTAAAATACGTAAACCTTGAAATATCTGAGTGTAAAGCTAAAGCTATCATGACGGCGCTTCTAAGAGCCTCCTTGTTTAAAACCGGCAGAGTCCCAGGCTCACCCATACAGACCGGGCATACATTCGTATTCGGAGGTTTACCCCTATAATCCGTAGGACATGAGCAGAAGAGCTTACTCTTAAGACTTGTAAGCTGGCAGTGAACCTCAAGACCTATTTTAACCGTTTTAAAAACCATCAGATATTATAAGATTTAAAGCCAATATTTATCCTTTCCACCTTTATTCTCGACATTTACAGTCATTTAAACGCCTCCTATAGTTTTTGTAGATCAGCTTTCACTCTATATTTCCGCTTCAAATTCTCCAACTTTCACCCTTCTACTTTTAAGCTTCGGATCGACGGCCCATATTGCTTTCAGACACTGGACAGCTAAGGTAAAAGTAGAGGGGGAAAGTAAATCAACAGTTAAAAACCTCAAAAGAAAGTCGGCCTTGGTGAGAAAAGCCCATAGGGTTAAGTCGTAGGAACGCCAAACAGTCGATTTTAGGAGTTTTTCTTTAGCCTTTCTATGAACGTTTTAACGTCTTTTACTGAAAGCTCCACATCTCTTGGAGGCATCCAGTTCTCGTAGAAGTTCTGGTGTAGATTATTCGCCCTACCCCATAAATGCCTAAGCTCTATGTCTTTAAGCTCTTCAGCCAACTCATCCAAATACTCCCAGAGGGCTCTGTGACCTCTTAACTCCCTCCCCTTCTTTGCAGCTAGAGCCTTAACTATCTGCGAGGCAGCACCCCAAGCTTTTTCAGATGCTTGGACATAGTCCTTCTTCGCGAGAAACTCCTCGGCTTCATACATGTACTTCTCGCACAGCTTCAGGTGGAGCTCAACCTTGGCTTCGGGATCTTTGATGTTAAGCTGCCTTAAAACAGCTTCACTGACCAATTCATCCAAGGACTTGCCCTCAGATCCTGCAACCTCTTCAAGTTCTTTTAAGACCTTGCCCGGCAGAACGACATTGATCGTAACCAATAAATCCACCACAAATGATTAGCTACTCCCCGATTATTAAGTTTCACCTTAAGCCGCAAGAAAAACACGGTTTAAGGAATTTTATGCCCGAAAACATCCGAACCATAAAATTATGAGTGCTTCAATTAGATGATGTGTTTAAACGCTTACGGATTAAGATTTTAAATTTAGATGTAGGCTTCAAACAGGCTTACATTTAGAGGGAACGAGATAGTATGAGGGCAATTTTAAGGCTTAAATGTGAAACTCCATCGACTTAAACTTTCATGAGCATATGAAACTTTGAACAAACGGTTTTCCTCCATAGGTGGTGCGATAAACTGTAGTCCAACAGGTAGACCTTCAGATAAACCACATGGTATGGATATGGCTGGTAAACCCGCTAAATTGGCAGGCACCGTGTTTACATCACACATGTAGAGTTCAAGTGGATCTTCTACCTTCTCACCTATTCTAAAAGCAACCGTAGGCATTGATGGCCCAGCTAATACGTCAAATTCTTTGAAGGCCCTCTGAAAATCCATCAGTATCATAGTTCTAACTTTTAATGCCTTCAAATAGTATGCTTCATAGTATCCAGCTGATAGTGCAAATGTACCTAAAATTATTCTACGCTTCACTTCCTCACCAAAGCCCAACCGTCTATTTTTAGCGTAAGCTTTACTCCAGTTTAAACCTTGATCTGAAACTCTAAGACCATATCTTAAACCGTCATATCTAGCCAGGTTTGAACTGGCTTCAGACATAGCTATTACGTAGTACGCCGCTAAGGCATACTCTAAACTTTCGAGAGAAATCTCACCTATAGATGCACCCAGCTCTTCTAAACTATATATTGCATCTAAAACCCTACTGGCGACACTTTCCTGAACGCCTTCACCTAAAAACTCTTTAATTATGCCTACACGCACACCTTTAAGATCACAGGAAACATTTAACTCCTCAAGATAGTCTTTAGGCTGAATCATAAGCGATGTACTATCCCTAGGATCATAACCGGCTATGATGCTTAAGGAGAGAGCGCAATCCCTAACGTTTCTAGCAATCGGCCCTATCTGCTCTAAACTATTGGCATATGCGATAAGCCCATATCTACTAACAAGGCCATATGTTGGCTTCAAACCGACTACACCGCAGAAGGCTGCTGGGCATCTTATGGAGCCGCCTGTATCAGACCCTAGTGCTAGTAAAGCTTCACCTGACGCCACGGCTGCGGCGCTACCTCCTGAGGAGCCGCCTGTAACCCTCTCTAAATCGTACGGGTTTCTAGTAGTTTTGTAGGCGCTGAATTCCGTAGTAGAGCCCATAGCGAATTCATCCATATTTGTCTTACCTATGATAACAGCATCTTCCACGTCTAATCTCTCAACAACTGTGGCGTTATAACTTGGAAAATATCCCTTAAGAATTTTTGAACCACAGGTGGTTTCAACGCCCTTTACACACATATTGTCTTTAACGGCCGCTATGACGCCTGCAAGCCTACCTACTTTCAGCCCTTTTCTTACACGTCTGTCTATGTCCCTAGCCTTTTCATATGCTTTATCTTCAGCAAGTGTTATGAATGCGTTTATCTTAGGCTCTACCGCCTTTATTCTCTCAACGATTTCATCTAGAAGTTCTACAGCTGATATTTCTCCGTTTCCAACAGCGAAAGCTATACGTTCAGCTGAATCATATAGAAGGCTCAACGTTAAACGACCCTCGCGGCTTTTATAAACCTGCCCTTCTTCTTAGGGGGATTCTGAAGCACAAGATCTGAAGGGAATTGACATGGTTCATCTTCTCTGAAGATGTTGTACTGCTTAACTACGTGAAACGTAGGTGGGAGATCTTCAACATTAGCTTCATCAATCTTGCTAAAGTACTCTAGAATCTTCGAAAGCTGACTTCTGAAGGCTTCCTCCTCTTTTTTAGATAGTTCTAGCTTAGCCAGCCAAGCCAAATGTCTAATATCTTTAACGGTAATGCTTTTTTTCTGAGACACATCCATCACCTGTTAAGGTGTAAGACTACTCTGATCCCTAGGGAAAAGCGTAACCTCCCTTATATTTGAAGCCCTAGTTATAACCATCATAAGCCTCTCAAGCCCTAGACCGAAGCCAGCGTGAGGCGGCATACCATAATCGTAAATTCTAAGATGATAATCGAAAAGTTTAGGGTTTAAACCTTGCTGCTTTAAACGTTTAAGCAGAAGTTCACGTGACGATACTCTAGATCCGCCTGAGGATAACTCTAAAGATCCATACATGAGGTCGAAGCTTTCAGAAATCTCAGAATTATCATCTTTAGGCTTAATGTAAAACGGCTTAGAAACAGTAGGCCAATTTATTATAAAGTAGAAGCCCTTGTGAATCCGTCCAAGCCTTCTAAGGGCTAGCGTAGAGAAGTCTTCACCCCATGATACTTCAACCCCTAAATCTTTGAGAGCATTGTAAGCTTCATCATACGTTATACGTTTAAAGGGCATTTTCGGTTTCTCCAATTCCACTTCTAAAAGCTGAAGTTCCTCTAAACATTTATCCGTCAAGTCTCCGACAACATGATTTATCATTTCTTCAAGAAGATTCATCACATCTTCATAGTCTGCAAAAGCCACCTCAACATCGACAGATGTTATCTCGCTGAGATGCCTAGGCGTTTTAAATTTCTCAGCCCTGAAGACAGGACCTATTTCAAAAACTCTTTCGAAGACAGAAGACAACTGTTCCTTGTAAAGCTGTGGACTTTGAGCTAGAAAGGCTTCCTTATCGTAGTAA
>JAWCKO010000107.1:0-4597 GCA_038851915.1 Bathyarchaeia archaeon | reverse complement strand
GTATAGACCTTACAAATTGTAGGTCTTCCTCACTTATCCTGTAGTTTTCATTTGGAAAAATGGCTATGGCATTCTGTCCGAGGGACGTCACCCTCTCAACTATATAGTCTGAGTATCCTCCTACAACAGAACTCATCATAACCAATACCAGAGGGCCTATGGAGATGCCGACAGTTGTTAGAAGAGCCCTAGCCCTTCTCTCACTTAAAGCTTTTAATGAAAGTCTAATGAAATCTAAAATCATATATGGATTCATTGGTACTCCCACTAAACTCTACTGGTTGAATGGGTCTTTAAAAACCTATAAATTAGGAATGCTGAAACCGTTAGAAACACCACGACGGCAACTATTATTATCCAAGTCTCAACACCAATTCCACCACTTTGAACTGGTGTTACGGTTGTCTCCTCCCGTAGAACGATCTTGACGACTAGCTCACTGTAGTTCAACTCATTGAAGACATTGTAGTACCTTATCCAGAGTACTCCGGTTTCATTATAAGTCGGGGCATCTATTCTGAAGGCTACTTCTGAACCCGGTTCAATATCCCCTATAAGGGTTGACCTACTCACATTGTTAACTTTTAAGCTAGCTTCAACTCTGTAAGCCGTAGCCGAACCATAGTTCACTATAACACCTGAAACGGTTGAAGATGAAGGCGTCCCAGTAGCTTTAACTTCTCTTATCTGAAGGTCTATAAACGGCTCAACTACAATCGTTACAGTATTATTAAAGTTTTTAAGCATACCACTTGCATCTCTAAAAATCACCGAAATCATAAGTGGAACCGGGCCATATGTAATTACAGCTGACCCCTCGGTTTGTGTTATTGAACCAAGCGGATTATAGGCTAATGTAATCGGTACCTCGCGTCTACCATTTGGGGCAATACTCTCAACGTAAACTATCGAGGGGGATGGTATTAAAATAGCTGCTCCCCGATAAGGTGATATTGCCACATAAACATCATACATTGGAGAGCTTCCCACGTTTACTATGGTCAATGAGGTGTTTGTAAAACGTTTTCTAACGTTTAAGCTTCCATTCATATGTAGTTCAACATAGCTCGTTCTCCCCAAAATTGTAATTGGAATCGTAACATTCACCGTTCTCCTAGTACCCCATTGGTCTATGTAAGAAACTCTGCCCTCAGCATCATACTGTCCAACTTCCAAATTGAATACGTTAATACTTATAATGAACGTTAAAACGTCGCCCCTAGAAAAGCTTTGAGGAGCCCCGGCTTGGTAGATGCTCAAGAGTTCCTCTAGAGTTGGAATCCGCATTTGCTGGATCAATCCAGCAGTTTGTCCAGATACTGGAGCAATTTTAACGTGAGAGGAATTATCATGGGAATTGAAAATACCGTTTGGCAAATTCAACTCTAAAACAACCCCTCTCATATAGTCTACGTAGTTATTTCTAATAGATGCCAGTAAACGCGCCCCATAAGTATTGGGACCGACAGCCCCCTCATACCACCTACTATCTATAAACTCTACCGCTTGGCTATCGTCGCATATACCGATTGTCAAATTATATTCTTCAACGCATCTGACTCCAGGTCCGCCAGATGAAACTATGAAATCCGCTATTAAAGTCCCATTATATCTCCCAGGCTGGATTTCTCCAACAGAAATCTTAAATGAAGCAGTAAAAGTGCTTAAACTTCTTATGGGGCCTTCAACGTACACAGTAGCCTCATCCCGTCCGTTTGAAGACATACCTTTAGGCAGTTTAAGTATAAGGTTTATTCCACCTATGGAGAATGGTGTTCGGTTTGCGATGGTTACCTGATATGTTGCATTATCGGTTTCGGGGAAAACGCTGTAGTTGTTCTCCCAGCCAGAGTCAACTATTGAAAGATTACCGCTTGTAGCTGGATATTTTTCGATTGGAAGATTGATTATAAACTTCCGGCTTACTTCGATATGTGCTCCGAATTCGTCGAAGATGTAATCCACGAAGACATCAATTGGAATAAATTCGACGGAAGCGTTTACGGCGAAGTAGAGGGTGACCGATGTGGAAGACCCTGGCATTAACCTGGTTGATAAAGTTTCCGAGCCCTTAACTGGTCTCAAGTATTTTGAGCTTACATTAACAAAGCCTCCAACGACGTCATAACGTCCTTCATTAATAAAACTTAAAGTCAACGGAGTATACCGTGAACTCTCATATGCCGGGTTTGGATTTGGAGAACCCCAATAAGCAGATGAAATGATAAGCTCTGGCACGTAACTGTGAAAGCTTTCAACCGTAATCTGAAACCTCACATTCTGGTAGGCTATGAAAGAAGCTCCAGAAACAGCTTTGACATAAGATATACTAAGCAATCCATCGTATTGACCGGGCCTCACGGTTGAATCTACATCAACTACTACATCTACGAAAGAGGAGCCTCCAGCCCCCATCCCATTGACATATGTTCCGGAGATAGACATCACATCCATCCCATCTGGGAGTAGAGGTATAATACTCATAGCACCTATGACATCGGAAAGTCTATTAATTAAGCCGATTCTAAGAGTAATCCCCCTTGCCGATGGGAGTAATGGCGCCGCCTCCCCCTGATACATCACTGAAACATATGAGATCATTATTGGGTCTTCACGTGGAGGAGTAGTTACACTAAACTGTACATTAAATGTCTTTGCATCATTATACGTAACACCGTCTTCAGTCCTCATATTTGCATCCACGTAAACTTCAGCTGTATAAACGCCGATTGATGCATCAAGGGGTATCGAAATACCTGAAAATGTTAAAGTAAACCTTTCACCTTTATTAACAAGACCAACCGTTGCTTTAGGATTATTAACTATAAAGCCTTTCGGTGATGAAAGATTAAAACTGGCTGAGTTTATTGTGGAATCACCTGTATTTTCAAGTAGAACGTAGAGGTTTATATCGCTTGAGCCTGGATAGGCGGCTGGTGATAGGTAGCTATCAACAACTCTCAGTGATATGTCAGGGTAGTCGTAAACACTTATAGTTATTGTATGCTCTTCGTACAAGAGATATGAATCAAAGCGGTAGGTTATGTTCAATGTTAAATCGTATATGCCCGGTCGTAATGAATTTGACATATCCAGCAGATAGTCGAAAGTTATGTAATCTCCAGTTTTAACTTTATATGCAACAGACCCGTTTAGAAATTTTGCCGGGGCTGATGAACCGCCTCCTGCGCTGAACTCTATACCTGCAGCTGTTCCTAAACGTCCTACCACTGCCTCTGCTTCAACACCCAAATAAATAGCCTCAATCCTCAAGCTAACTCTTCTACTGCCAGGGTATATGCTTGACATTCCTGAAGAAGATTTAACATTTACTCCAACTATGTTAAACTCCTCGTCATGACAATGGGTATCTATTTTAAAAGAAGTAACACCCGTCAGTAGGATCGTTAAAAGCAGTATGAAGGTGAAGCCTCTTTTTCTGAAGCCTATAAGCCTCTTCTTCAAAACCTATACACCCTCAAATTAGTGCAAATACTAATCTTATCCTATGATAACTTCTTAATAAGAGATTCGTCAGGGTTAGGTCTGTATTCACCAACTATTGTCCCGTCTCTGATTACATATATCTTCTCTGTGCAGTTCGCGACTTCGGGGTCATGCGTTACAATTATTACAGTATGTCCTTCTTTGTTCAGCTCTAAAAGAGTTGTAATGACTACTTTTGCCGACATTCTATCTAAATTTCCAGTAGGCTCATCGGCTAATATTACAGTTGGTCTTCCGACAATGGCCCTTGCAATCGCAACTCTCTGTTGCTGTCCTCCAGAAAGCTGGTTAGGCCTCTTCTTCAACCACTCTAATCCCCCTCCGACTTTAATCAACGCCTCTTCAACCATTTTAGCTCTTACGTTTCTCGGAAGACCTTTAGGTATTAATGGGAGTTCTACATTCTCAAAAACGGTTAACCTATTGATCAAGTTGAAGGTTTGAAATACGAAGCCCAACTTTGTATTCCTCAGATTGGCAAGTTCTCTATCGCTTAATCTTGAAGTATCTTGACCGTCGAAGATGATATTCCCACTTGTAGGTCTATCTAAGAGTCCTATCATGTTAAGTAGTGTCGTTTTGCCAGAACCAGATGGACCCATTATCGCGACCAAGTCCCCCTCGCATACTACGAAATTTACATCTTTAAGAGCAGTCGTAACGACTTCTTCCACTCTATACTCTTTACAGACGTTTATGAGTTCGATTAGAGCAGTCTTTGCACTATTCAATGCAACCATCTTCCTACAAGCATATGTTCAATCAAACGCTTAGAACAACAATTCAACCTTTAAAAGTTTCTAGGGGAAGCCTTTATCTAAGCTTACATGTAAAATCTCTCTAATCAGAACCTCTCGGAGAGATGGATTAACATCAAAGCGTAAAATCGAATCATCTAAACTTGAAACATCCTTCTGGCGGCTTCCAAATCCACTTTAAGCTCTTCAACTGAAGCTATTCCTAACATAGAACGTTTAATCTTATTATGGGCGAGGAAAGTGAAAGCTACGTATGGGTTAACTCTTCCCCCAGCTAAAGGTTTAATGGCTATTATTTTCTCAGCGACGGGTCTAATGGCTTTCATCGCCTC
>JAWCKO010000106.1:0-4605 GCA_038851915.1 Bathyarchaeia archaeon | reverse complement strand
CCCGAATACTCTACAAAGCATATTCCACCATTCATGGCTCCGCCGGAGTCTATAGCTAGGCAATTATTAATTGGAAATATTCCAGTACCGTGGGACGCATGGATACCTTCTATAGTCTTCTGGTGGGTTTATCAAGTAATTTGGTCAATCTTCATGGTCTCTCTAGCCACCATATTCCGCCGACTATGGATAGATATTGAAAAAATACCGTTTCCATATGCGCAAGTCGCTTACGAGCTTACATCTGAATCAGGTCTACTGAAATCTAAGGGTAGAAGATGGATTAGGCCTTTCACTATAGGAATAATTCTAGGCTTAGTCTTTCAGATCCCCGTTTTTCTAGCGATTGTCTTTCCATGGTTTCCAGATGTATACGGCTGGCGAAGAGTATGTGGTGGGGGAGAATGGTATGTGACCACAGATAGCCCCTTGGCGAGTATCGTTGGGCTGGGCGCATTTAACAAGCATCCGCTTTTCGTAGCTATCGGCTATCTAATACCCGTTACAGTATTGTTTAGCATCTGGCTTTGGCATCTGATATACCTCATACTTGTCCAAGCTGCTTATGCTGTAGGTTATTACACTAGTTTACCGACTATGGGTGGTTGCGGCAGAGCTTGGTGTCCCCCATCGCCTCAGTATGCGGACCCCTTCAAATTCATGTCGTTTTCGTTTTCTGGTGGAGTGCTAGGATTAGCGTTAATCCATCTGCTTCTCAATGGGAAGTACTTAATAGAGACACTTAGAGCCGCCTTCAGCCCATCGAAAGCAAGCCTACGGGATATTGAGATAAATGAGCCGATGAGTTACAGAGCCATCTACTTAATGTTCTTCGCCTCTACAGTTCTGGCGATTGCATTGCTCATGATTATGGGGATAAGCATCTATCCAGCGGTCGTGATAATAGTCACAGTCCTTATAGGATACATAGCCAATTGTAGAGTATACGGTTTAACAGGTATGCATATTCTGGGCGATGATTTCGGTCACTTCTTAGTTAGATTACTTGTATGGCCTCAACCACCTTCACTTTTGACGAGAGAATGGGCTTTATCTGTTTACATAACTTCGTTAGGATTAGGAAGACCTAATGAGACGATCCTAGGCTGTCAGGCGTATACTGCAGCGGCTTCATATAGAATGGCCAGTTTGATGGGGGTTAGCAGTAAAACAGCGTTTAAGGCTATGCTTATCCCAATGATAATAGTACCCCTGGTAACAGTCATCGCTTGGATACAGTTGATGTATAGTTTTGGGGCTAATGTATTTCCAGTTAGCGCTAGAGCCTTTACCTGGTCTCCACTTTCAGAAGACGTAGGCTATATAAGTGCAAGTTGGGTATACTCTAAGTCCGGAACAGAGCCATTATGGCCTCATATAATTTTAGGCGCAATTATCACATCGATCCTCTACTATCTCCACGCTAAATTCCTATGGTTTCCACTGGAGCCAATAGGCTTCATCTTTGGCACATCATTCATCTCCGTTTTATGGGGTGCATGGTTCCCATTCTTAGTCGCATGGATATTGAAGATGTTAACGCTGAGGATAGGTGGTAGTAAGGCGTATGAAAACTATGGAATTCCAACCGCAGCTGGCTTCACATGCGGCTACATGTTAGCTGTACTAGTGCTAGGCGCAATATCTACCGTTAGGTTCTTTATACCCTATTAGAGGATTCCCCTATTTTTTATGAGGTGTTTAAACATGTTAGAACGCGCTCTGAAGGCGATAAATTTAGAGTATGCCGATAGTCTCCCTCTTATGACGGTTATTAGTGAAGACTTAGGGGAGAAAGTTACTGGAGTTAAAATAAGAGGATTGGAAACACCCATTGAGAGAATGAAAACGTTGTACAGGGTTTTAGACGTTGATATGATGTATACCCTCGGCGTAAAATTCGACGTCATTTGGAGCGGCAGGAAGCCTAAGCTTGGACAAGGATGCTTCAACAGCCTCAAGGAGGATTTTCCATATACCGATGCTTTCCACATAGCGTATAAGGGTCTTAAACTCGTCAGAAGTGAACATGCCTCTCAACTATGGGTTGTTGAGAGGCCTTTTAAAACCTACGAGGAGCTTTTAAATTATCTTAAACAATACGACCCTGGGGACGACGAACCTAGATCCGTATCTGAGATCGCCTATGAGTATAGAGAGGTTTATCGAACGTATCAAGAGATACTAGGCGATGTCACGCTGGTAGCTGGAGAATTTTACCTCACGCTTTTCACCTATTTGATAATTCACATAGGATGGCCTCTACTGGTCAGATTGGCCCTTAAAAACCCAGATGTTTTAGACATGCTTTTAGCGAAGTACGCCATGGTCGCTGAGAAGCACGTAGAGGCATGGTCTAGAACGGGGATAAAAGTATTTGTATCCCACGATGATATAGCTTGGAAAAACGGTCTATTCTTCCCAGTAGAGTGGTATAGCGAACATGTGAAGCCTCTGTGGAGGCAAATTTGGAAGCCCATAAAAGGTAAAGAGATTAAATTGATCTTCGTCTCAGATGGAGACTACAGGCATCTAATGGATGATATTATCGAAGCGGGTGCAGACGGATTCCACATAGAATGGGATCCCAGATTAACTCACAAAAACATGGAGGAATTGGCTGAAAAATACGGTAGTAGCAAAATACTCGCTATAAGTCCAAGCTACGAAACCATGACATATGGATCAGTCCAAGACGCAGTATCCGAAGCAGAGTGGATATCAAACCTAGCTAAGAAATACCCGGCGATCTTCCTAGCAGAAATCCCCGGAAAACCCGAGAACATAGAAGCCTTCTACAAAACATGGACGACTAGAAGAAAAAGAATATAGCAACACTAAAAATACCCCTACACACCCCTATACTGTTGATTCAAGAGACATACTATAAGAACATCAATTGGCGAGCCTAGATGACTTCTTGCGCTTCTGGAATCCAGGGCCAGCCTTCCGATTTAGCCCTTTTCAGCTATGCTTTGCGATGTGGACACACCTTCTCGTTATCCCAAACCCACCAACTGCATACTTAACATGAAAAAATATAACAGCTCTATAAGTCATGGGGAAAACTATAGGGGTCTCTAACCTATCAGGGGGATTATTTCACTGTCCACCATGTTTATGAAGTCCGTCTTCTCCATACTGCCGAACGCCACTACAACCCCATCTCTCGTAAGCCCAACTGTAGCTCCGTAGCTGTTTGAAACCGTAACCAAATACCAAATACTCCCCATTTTAAGATAGCTACTGTAAAGGTCCGTCTGCGTCAAATCAGGACCGTAAAGAGATAGTTTATCTATATTCGGTATCGGAAGACTGTCGAAAAATATGACCTTCGTATCCTCAGGATTCTTCTCATGGTACTCCCTCATCTTCTCAGGGCTTATTGAAACGTTTAAAATATACCCCTTCGATATGAACAGTAGCTGACTGAAGAGGTTCGCAGCCCTATTAGCCATATTCTTCTTCTCAACAACCAGTAGGAATGTCGCACCAGGCCTCTTGAAGAACGCAAAAGTCAAGTAAAACGTCTTAGGTACAGGTATTCTCCTCCCGCGGTGGTATGTAAAACGTAGAGTATCCCAAGCTAAAACCCCTCTTAAACTGTTAAAACCCATAGCTAAATCCAAAACCTCACTGACCAATTTAAGCTTGTAATCCTCCTCCTCAAAATCCTCCTCAACCCTATAGCCTTTAAGCTTCTCAGCTATCTTATCCAACGGAGTATCTTCAACCAAACGGAATATCTTACCAGCCAAGACCAATCAAAACACCTAAACCAAAGACAACAACTAAACATAATATTCACAAAAACAACCGTTAAAAAGTTTCCCCCCAGCTTTAAATAAACCAGAAAACCAAACTTAAAACCCGACAAGTTTAAATCGAGTTTAAACCATCAGTAAAAACCAGATAACCGTTATATGAAAGAGCTAGACATAAAATCTAGACCATTAATGAATTTAAACAACCCCCGCATACACTTCGAAAACATCTACAGACGCAATAGAAAACTCGCCGAAGAAATCAAAACACTAATACATAAACACGTAGAAAAACTCGCAAAAACCCACGGAAAAGACTTCAAACTCAAACTCATGAACTTCTGCGGCACCCACGAATGGACAACCGTCCACTACGGCATCAGAAGCCTCCTACCGGAAAACATCGAACTCGTAGCTGGCCCAGGATGTCCAGTGTGCATAACCCCATCCTTCCTAGTAGAACACGCGATCAAACTATCGTTTGAAGATGTTAGAGTTTATACGTTTGGAGACGCTTTTAAGCTTCCCGCGGTTAAACCCGTGGAAGGAGCTAAAAACCTAGCAGAGGCTAAGGCATCCGGGGGAAACGTCACAATCGTCTACAGCTTCCTAGATGCTTTAAAGGAAGCATACGATTACATGAAGGACTCAATCTTCCTAGCCATAGGTTTTGAAACAACAGCCCCCGGCTATGCCATACCCATGATCAACGACCTCATACCTAGAAACATGTACCTCTTATCCGCATTGAGGCTTACACCTCCGGCTGCAGAGTATGCTATAATGGAGGCGAAGAAGAGGTCCATGCCTTCGGTTGACGGTATAATCGCTCCGGGACATG
>JAWCKO010000105.1:0-4609 GCA_038851915.1 Bathyarchaeia archaeon | reverse complement strand
TAAATGAAAAACCCAGCATTTAACTTTAAATGTTTACTTTCACTTCCCTCTATTGAACAGTAGACGCGAGGATGTTGGATTTTGATGGAAATATTTTTTAACAACATTAGACATTCCGTAAAATCGCCTCACACGTCTTCAAATGTTCAAGTTCTACTCCAACCTTTCTTAAACCTAGGGTTTACAGCTGAGGGCGCTTCTAAGAAGGACATCCACCGTACATACTACATAGTCGTTTGAAGGACTGACCTTTGATATGTAGGTATTCGAGGTGGAAATGTTTCATCAGAACGTCTATCAAATCTATAGATTCGAAAAGCCTCTTCCGAATCTAAACTAACTTCGATCTGAATATGTCTCTCTAAAAGAGAAGCTGCTTAATCGTTTACATGTTTATTATTTAAAAATTGATACTTAATGCTTTTCGGTTGTTATTTTCATAATCGATACAATATGGGTGGAGGTGGCAGTCGTACGACCAGAAGAATAGATGAAAGGATTGCGATTTTAGGCGCCATTGCCATTGTATCCCTTTTCTTTGCCCGATACAATTTGTCCTAGTGTAGTAATCTTATATGGGGGATAATTCAGAGAATTCTCCGTGATAACTATTCGAAGAGTGATATCCGCTTTTAATTATTTAAAAGATGGTAAGGAGCCTTTAACTAAATTCACTACTACCGATAAACATTAAACTTTATGTGTGAGTTTTTAAGTTGAAGAGAGAAGATTCATTGAGGTAAGTCGATTGCATGGAGGTGTTTAATGAGGGTTGGAAGTTAAAGCCGAGTGTATACCGTGTCTCGTAGACGTTAGATGCCGTGAAGTTATGAGGGTGTTGGATGATGGTTCTGAAGCATGTGAAGTATGTTTAGAGATCATTCAAAGGTTTTCTGAGCTTATTAGAGAGACGAGGCATACGACTAAAATAGCCACAGAGCTGTATAGGTTTGTACGTAGAAGACTAGGCGTAGATCCATATAGAAACGAAAAGAAGGAGGCGAATAGATGGGCTTTAGAGATGCTACCTAAGGCTTTGGAAATGGTCAATAAATCTAGAGACCCCTTTGAAAGATTCAAAATCGCCGTGAAGTTCAGTTTGATTGGTAATGCTATAGATTTAGGGGTTTCAGGGTACACATTTAACTTAAACGGATTAAACAACGCCTTTCATAGTATTAAACTTGATGTAGATAATATTGCCACTGCGTATGAACTTGCTAAAGAAGCATCGACTGTACTTTACATGTGTGATAATGCTGGGGAAGTTGTTATAGGCTTTTGATCGGAGAGCTTAAAAGACTGGGGGCTAAGGTTACAGTAACCGTTAGAAGCGAACCCTATCAGAATGATGCAACTATGGAGGATGCCGTAGAATCAGGTATAACAAATGATGCTGATGAAGTAATAGCTGTTGGAGACTGTACTTATCTAGCTCCAGAGGTTTTATCAAAAGAGGCTTTAGAGATGTTTAAAAATACGGAGCTCATCGTATTGAAGGGTATGGCGAACTATGAGAATATAGAGAACCTGCAGAGGATAAGGGAAAAAGGATATTTTCTCCTTCTAAGAACAAAGTGCAACCCTATATCTAAAAGCCTTAAAATCGATAGAGGAGGATATGTAGCTAAGGTCATATGCTAATAGAGGTTAGAATATTTAAATCATCAAAATCATATTATCTCTCGGTTTGGCTAAAGAATTTAAAGATCTGTTCACTTCCGTAGCTGGTCTTAGCATAGATGAAAAAATTGAGGCTCTTAGAAGGGCTTTAGGTCTAAGGTTGGATGAAGCTCTTAAGATCGTCCAACAGGATAGGGTTAGGAAGTATCTGTTTAAACCAAGTGGAAAAATAGTATGGATCGTTGAAGGGAAGGAAGGTGTTTATGAGGTTTTACCAGAAGCACCATATTGTAGCTGCGACGACTTCTACTTTAGAGTTTTAAACGGAAAAACACCGCTATGCTATCATCTCATAGCACAGGGTTTAGCTGAAATAACGGAAAGATATGTGACCGTAGAAAGAGACGACAGTGATTATAATGAGTTTATAAGCATTTTCAGGAGGGCTAGAAGACTTGGAAAACCTAGGACCTATTTGAAGTACAGGGAAGATATTAGAAGCCTTGTAGAATCCATACTTACAAGTAGGCCTATGCGCATCGGAGAAATATACCGCGAAACATTGGCTGCCGGCTTTGAAATACCAAATCCGAAGAGTCTAGCTAATTTCTTAGCAAACGACCCGAAAAGGAGGTTTATCTGTGAAAAAGGATTATGGAAACTTAGAGCTTGAGCCTATATGTTATTAAAATCACTCAGAGAAATGCCTATGAGACATTACGACAGACTTCCTTAGGAGACCTAGGATTTCTTCAAAAGTCAATAGTTCAATTCCTCTTCTGGTAGCGTATGCATATGCCGATGCGCTGAAGCCATTGGCTATGAGGATGGGCCTTCCAAGCTCCACGTCTTCAGAAGCTCTGTCAAGCATTACTACGACGTTTACACCTACTGTTCTCTTCCAATTTCTAATCCAAACCCCTCTCAATAAACCAAAGTCGTCTTCAAGCAGCAAGTCAAACTTCCATCTCATACTCCATCTGCCTTGAAGCTCTACATCCTTCTTAACATCATAGCCTATAGCTTTAAAGTATTCAACGGCGAGGTCCATTAAGCTCAATCTCCCACTCACCAATACATAGCGTGTGATTCGACTAAAGGTGTTGCTTAGGAGAAGCTAGAAAGTTTTTAGAAATAACTAAAAAACAGTAGGGCTTAGATTTGATTTGCAACAACGAGGTTCACGAAACACGGTTAGAGTGGTTTAACTAATACAAGGAAGGATATACGGATGCTTACAGGGAGTATGTTAAAAATTCTGTTCATAAAAGCCAGAGAGCTAGAGGGAGAATTCTTTAAAAACTATTAGAGGTTATATGTAATAGGTGTTCACATGAGTTTTAATAGTATTTTAGACGGTCTTTCAGAAGATGTGAAAAGCCAGCTTTTCGAAAGGCTTCTGGAAATACTGTTCAAATCTAAAAATGTAGATAAAACAGACCCCACACATATCACGAAGTTTCTCCATTTGGCTAAAGAAGGACTTCTGAAGAGCAGCGAATGCCTGAAGACTATGCTCTACATTGCCATAAGTATGGAAAAAGAGGAAACGCTAAGCATCTTATCGGAGAAAGCAGAGTTTAGTAAATTACGTGATGCTATATCAAGTTAGAAGGTGATTGAATATGGTTAAATTTGGAATAGAGTTTGTACCGAGAGATGCGTATTGGAGAATCGTATACCATACGATAGAATCTGAGAAGTCTGGATTCAACTACGTTTGGATAACCGACCACTATAACAATAGAAATGTTTACGTGATGTTAACATTGATATCGAATTATACGAATAGCATAAAGATTGGAACTGGTGTAACGAACCCATATGTATGTAATCCAGTTTTCACGGCGACAGCTATCGCCAGCCTAGCTGAGGTGGCTCCTAATAGAGTTGTATGCGGTATAGGAGCTGGTGATTATGTAACTCTATCAACCATTGGTTTAAAGTTTGAGAAGCCATTAGCCTACGTTAAAGAAGCTGTGGAAATCATCAGAAATTTAACATCCGGCGAAACCGTAGATTTGGATGGAGATGCATTCAAAATTAAAGGCGCTAGATTAAATTATAAATCTCCCTCTAAAATCCCCGTGTATATAGGTGCTCAAGGTCCGGCAATGCTTAAACTTGCGGGAGAAATAGGCGACGGCGTTTTAGTTAACGCATCTCATCCTAAGGATTTGAAGGAGGCTGTCGCTAGGATAAGAGAGGGTGTTTCTAAGGCGAATAGGAGAATTGAAGATCTAGACATAGCTGCATATACGAGCTTCTCCATAGCGGAGGAGGAGGCTAAAGCTATTGAAGCGGCTGTACCGGTCGTAGCTTTCATAGTGGGAGGAAGTCCAAACGTGGTTTTAGAGAGACATGGGATAGATCTTGAGAGGGCTCAAGCTATAAAAGATGCGTTGGTGCAGGGCAAGTTCGGTAGAGCATTTAAGAACGTTACAAGCGACATGGTTGAGGCTTTCTCTATAGCAGGTACTCCAAAACAATGCATAGATAAGATTGAGCAAGTCTTAGAGACGGGTGTAACTCAGTTTGTTGTGGGTTCACCGATAGGTTCAGACGTTATCAAATCCATAAGAATGATAGGGGAAAAAATAATACCAGTATTTTAACCAACATATTTTATTCCAAGACTTAAGGATAATCGTTAAATTAAACCTACTGAGATTTAGTTCTTGGGAGTTATTATGGAGGAATACATGTCAGCAGTTGTCTGTCACGGTCCTGAAGACTATAGACTTGAGAAAGTGCCTAAGCCTAGACCCGAGAAGGGAGAGGTTTTAATTAAAGTTCTAGCGGCAGGAATATGTGCAAGCGATATTAAATGCTACAGAGGGTCTCCAAGGTATTGGGGCCCTCCAAAGCCGTACGTTAAAGCACCAGTAATACCGGGCCACGAGTTTATAGGCAGAGTTGTCGACGCTGACCAGGAGGTAGCGGAGAAATATGGATTTAAAGTAGGAGATAAGACGATTGCTGAGCA
>JAWCKO010000104.1:2619-4680 GCA_038851915.1 Bathyarchaeia archaeon | reverse complement strand
TAGAAAGTGCGAGGAAGTTTTGGGCTAAACTATTAAACTTAGAGGAGCCGCCGATAATTGAAACTGAAGAGTGGAAGTCAACCCATATGACCTTCAGGGGGAAACCATCAGGAGGACGTGCTAAGCTGACCTTCTTCAAGCTGGAAAACACAACTATAGAGCTTATTCAGCCCCTAGGAAGGCCCAGCACGTGGCAGGATTTCTTGGATAGGCATGGGGAGGGGATACACCATATAGCATTTGTGACGGAGAACGTAGATGAAACTGTTAAGAAGCTTTCAGAATTTGACGTTCAAATAGAGCAGAGTGGATATTTCAAAGGTGGCGGCTATGTGTACGTAGATTCTAGGAAGAAGCTTGGAGCCATATTTGAGTTGCTCTACTACGATAAATGACGCTAGGCGGATGACCATGGAGTACTTCTCGACGGATAAACTTGGTAGAGTCTTCATTGTTAGACTAGACCCGGGCGATTACGTTTTAGAAAGCATGAGCGAACTGGTGGTTAGGGAGAAAATTAAAGATGCTGTTGTAATCTCCGCCGTTGGAACTTTGGATATGTGTACTTTGCACATGGTTACAACGACTGGTTATCCTCCAAAGGAATACTTCAAACGCTGGGAAAATGAGCCTTTAGAGCTTGTTTCATTTAGAGCTTGTTTCAATCGCAGGTATTATAGCTGATGGAAAACCGCATCTTCATGCCGTTGTTTCTGATAGTGAGAAAGCCTACGCGGGTCATCTAGAGGAGGGTTGTAGAACATTATACTTGGCTGAAATAGCTGTTTTAGAGGTGAAGGGTCTAGGTCTGACTAGGATTCGCGATGAAAGGAATATTCTAAGGCTGAAAAGCCGGAGGAAGTACGCATAGTTAACGGTGATATAATAGAAAACGTTAATAGGTTTTTAGAGGGATTTTAGAGAATCGTAGATCCGAATTGAGCAGTTTAAGTATTGGTTTAGTCGGCTGTGGAGGGATAATGGACGCCCACCTAGCCGGTTATAAAGCGTTGTATACAGCTGGGTTGAAGGTTTTCAATATAAAAGCCGTCTGCGATACCTATGAGCAGAATGCTAAGAGGAAAGCCGAAGCCGTTGAATCGATTCAAGGTAGGAGGCCCAACATCTACCTAGATTTAGAGGAGATGATTAAACGTGAAGGTTTAGACGCTGTGGATATCGCGCTACCCCATAATATACATCATACTGTTGCCTGCAGATGTCTTGAAGAAGGTCTACACGTGATAATAGAGAAGCCCCTCGGTATAACTATGAGGACTGCTAAGCTGATAATCGACGCGGCTGAGAAGTACAATAAAACCCTAGCCGTAGCTGAAAACTACAGGAGGAGCCCTGAAAATAGAGCCATCTGGTGGGCTATAAGGCAAGGCTACATAGGCACACCTCGGATGATCATATGGGTAGCCGCAGGATGGAATCCAAACCCTTGGGGTTGGAGGGAGGACCGTTTTGCAGCTGGTGGAAGCTGGGTTTTCGACGGAGGAGTACATCTTGCGGATCTAGATAGGTATCAGCTTGGAAGAGAAGCCTTAGACGTATACGCTGCAACCGAGACTTTCGACCCTGTTAAGAAAGGCGTAAAAGTTACGGTGGACGATATGACTATGGCTATTATAAGGTTCGAAGGGCGCGTATACGTTCAATGGCTGTGGACTAGGGCGGCACCGGGGAGGGAATTAAACCTGAGGATTATCTACGGTTCACAAGGCGCTTTAAACGGTGAAGGCTTAAAGATTCAAAAGGAGGATAGCGTAGAAGTCTACAGAATGCATATGCTGGTAGATAGGATGATGAGGAGTTTAAAGCCTGAGGAGAGGGAGAATATGTTTCCAAGAGGTGTGACAGATACCTTTGCAACAGAACTTTACGACTTCTACAGTGCTGTCGTTGAAAAGCGTAAACCTGAGGTTGACGGCTGGGAGGCCTATAGGGACATGGCTATACCCCTAGGCTTCTATGAGTCTGCAGCTTTAGGGAAACCCGTAAAGGTTAAAGACGTAGAAGGGCTTAAAGTTGAAGAAGATCAGGGTGAGATAAACG
>JAWCKO010000104.1:0-2476 GCA_038851915.1 Bathyarchaeia archaeon | reverse complement strand
AGAGATGCGGAGAGTTAGAGGAAAACAGCCATTTGAATACCACTTGAAGCTGTTTCATCTTCCTTCTAAAAGGCTTAACACTATTGTTTTCGCCTCTTCTACAGCCTTTAAGGCATTTGAGAAAATAGGCTCCTGAACAACCTCTTCCTCGTAAAATTTCTCAAGCTCACTCATATCGAGTACTTTAGGTTTTTCACCGGGCTTAGCTGAAACATCGACTGCTAGATCAACATAGCTTACAAGTCCTTTAACGATTTCCACGGGAGTGTTTATGTTTATGTATATTCCCTTAAACTCGCCACGGCTGGAGAAGTACTTATGCTCTACAAGCCAGCCGCCCGGTTTAAACCGTGTTAAAGCGTAATCGCCAGCCTCTTTAGCGACTTCTAAGCCATCGTAGAAACCTGAGCCGTAAATCCTTCTTCTAACCGTTAGAAACTCGGAGTCGATGTTTTCAACTACCCCAGGGCTGAGGTTTAAAACAGTTCCATCTAGTTTTCTATGTTCAAACTCTAATCGACTACCGATCTCTAAACTTTTAAACCCGATAAACTTATCAAGGCAGTCTTCGACAAAAGCTCTATCAGCATCTTTAGCCAACATAAACTCGGCAAAATCTATAGCTGCTCCAAGCTCCCTAAAACACCTGTAAATGTGGTGTCCTTTAACCGTGGGAACCACTTTAGACCTTAAATCGTCTAGAAGACTTTTACATGGGAAGTCCAATCTATAAACACCTTCACCTTCCACTATCAACCTAGCCCCTGTTGAACAGTTTCTCTTTAGAAGCTTAGCTTTTCTCTTAAGCTCTTCGAATTCTCTGATAAGCTCCTCTACAGGCGCTTTAGCCGCTGTATTTTTCCACCTTATTCCCCATCCATCTCTATGGAGTAGGGAAGACAGGTTTAGAAGATCCTTAAAACGGGGGCTATTCCTCAGTGAGTCGTCAAATGTCACAGTATTGTTTTGGGTCAGACGCATGTAAAAACCATCTATAATTATATATCTCCTTAGGGAGAATAGTTCACCGATTCTCCAACTAGGATGAGCTACTTGAACGAGGGTCTCATCTCCGGTTTTCAACCCTTCAGCGTCTCGAAGCAAACCTTTAAAAGAGCCTAAATCTATTAAAGCGCCGCCATTTACATCTCCTACCGCAAGCCCCCTGTAAACAGACCCAACATTCACAGGAGACTTTTTCACGATTACGTATTTCAACCGCTCTACGATTACTTTTCCCGCTTTTTCAACGTTTTCGGGTAAACCTTTAACCAGAACACCCTGCTTATCTGAAGTTTCAATAATCGTCACATCTGGTTTAACGTTTAAATCTACAATCTTAAACCTGTTAAAGATCGACCTGCTAGGATAAGATATTTCAAAGCCTTCATCTAGTAGAAGCTTGGTAAGCGCTGTAGAGTATATCCCTCTTAGATAGGCTTTCAAGAGTACACCCTGCCAGTTTAATCTCTAATACCTTCTAAGAAAGATATTGCCTGCCAGATTTTAGTCCTAGTATAAACCGGTATATTCGGGTCTTGGCTTATCTCATCCAATATATCTATGACGTTTGAAGCTCTAGCCGCCAGTGAGAGCTTATCGGATTGAAGCTGGTCGATACTTTCTTTAGCGGCTTTCCTAATATTCCTCGGAGTAGTTGGATCCGATGTGATCAACTGAAGTATCTGAATGGCTTTATTCACCCTATCCATATACTCCTCAATCTTTTTAGAAGACTTCTTAGTTTTAGAAGACAAACGTCATCCCCCCGGTTTTCCGTTAAATGAAAAATCAATACTAGAGTTATGATTTAATACCAGCTGAAGTATAATTTTAAGTTTGCTGAGGTGCTCTCAATGAGCGACGATTATGTGAAGAAAGCCGCCGAATACATGAAAATGGGGGCTACAATGCTTTCCGAGCTGTGCCCAGTATGTAAATTACCCCTTCTCAAGCATGGTGAAGACATACTTTGCGTCAACTGCGGTAGAAAAATAATCCTTGTAAAAGAAGACCAAGAAGCCATCGCCGCAAAAACGCCTCTAATACTGACGGATATAGAGGAAAGCCTAATCACTAAAATACTGGAAGTAAGAAGAAAACTAATGCTCGCCGAAGACCTAGATGATGTAAAGAAGGCTGGAGACGTTTTAAATACGCTACTAGAAGCACTATCAACAATTAGAAAACTTAGGGAAAGCTGAAGATCCAGATGGGGCCGGCCGGATTTGAACCGGCGATCACGTGGGCCCAAGCCACGTAGCCTAGACCAAACTAGCCGACGGCCCCCACTCTAAATCTAAAAATTTCCAGTATAAAAACTGTTTTCATGGCTTCTTAAAAACGTTTAGAATAGAGATTCTCAAACTATATTCTATTCTTCGAATTTAGTAAAGTTAAAATCGGCTTTCAACTTTATTGATTACTTGGCGGGGGTAGCCAAGCATGGTCTAAGGCGCAGGGCTCAGAACCCTGT
>JAWCKO010000103.1:0-4730 GCA_038851915.1 Bathyarchaeia archaeon | reverse complement strand
GGTGGGAGGTAAAGTGTCACTATAGTTGATTTAAGGTTCTAAAAAAGGTTATTCATAACGTGGTGAATTGTGATATTTAGAAACACTTTTAGATCTGTAGAAAAGCTAAAGTTATTTAAACACTTTCCTATATCCGTAAAGTGAAACAATGTCTAAAAGAAGTCGAAGAGCGATTCCATCAGAGGGATACCTCCTACTCCTAGTGGGCATCCTAATAGGTTTTCTACTTTTCACATTAATAGCTGCCGTATTCTCCGTTAGAGCATTAAAGAATCTAATCCCAACTGAAAAAATCTTTACTCTCAGAGTGCTGTACACGAGTGAAAAGCAAAGTTGGATGGAGGAGATAGCACCTATATTCGAAGATTATTTTAAAAACAACTATGGATACGCTGTTAGAATAGAGTTTACAGTTGCAGGCTCACATGAAACTGTAAACCTTATACTGCATGGTTCATCGAAACCAGTAGTTTGGAGTCCAGCGTCAAGTATATGGATACCTTACTTGAACTATAAGTGGAGGAAAATCGGCTACAACTATGACATCGTAGAAGAGTGGCATCCAGTATTGGTAACACCAACCGTTATAATTACATGGAAGTCTTTCCTCGAAAAATACAATATAACTGGTTTTCTAAGTCTCTACAGGCTAATTAAGGAGAGAGTTGACTTCAAATATGGACATCCGGATCCAATGTTGAGTAATGGAGGTGTTACAACTGTCCTACTTGAAATTGCTGAAGCCGCTGATAAACCCGTTGAAGAATTGACGTTAAGCGACCTAGTTAATACAACTGTTCAAGAGATTGTTCACACGATAGAATCTAGGGTTGTCTATTATGGTAAAAGCACTGGTTTCTTTGGAAAATGGGCTGTCGAAAACGGCCCATCGGCTTTAACCGTCTTTTCAGCTTACGAGAACATTGTGATCGATAATTCTATTGAAGCTTTAAAGAGGTGGGAAGATCAGCTTATTGCAGTATATCCAAGTCACGGTACTATTCTTAATGACCATCCATTTGCGGTATTAAATGCGCCATGGGTTGGTGAGGAAGAAAAACTGGTGGCTGAGAAATTCATCGAGTTCCTTCTCAGCAAGGGTTCTCAGGAGAAGGCTGTTAAGCACGGCTTTAGACCAGTTAGAGAAGACGTCGCGCTCAGCCGTGAGGTTTTCAGCACTGAGAATGGTGTAAGCTACGAATTAAATATAACTGTTCACAAGCCTCCGAGCGGAGAAATATTGGAAGGTCTTTTCACAATTTGGGTTAAAATTAGAAGTAGAGGCTAGATACCATGCGAAATACTTGGAAAATTCTAAAGATTATTGTATTGACTTCAACCTTCTTAGCGTTCACGATCTTAGTTCTACTTCCAACGGTTTTCCTAGCCTCTTTTCCAGTAATTTACGTAGATGATATTAGATACGAGGTTTTCGAAAACCCGCTTATAGGAAACGAGAACCTAAGATTGATCGTAGAAGTTTTGTTGTTCTCCTTTAAGCTTTCAGCGTTAACGGTTCTCGTTGACATCCTACTCGGTGCCCCTCTAGCCTTTATACTAGCTAGGGGTAATTTTCCAGGTAAACTACTCCTTGAAACAATAGTCACTCTACCGTTAGTCATGCCGACATCCGGCTTCGGCTTTGCATCCTTATTGACTTGGACAACAGTATCTGGGATAGGTAAATGGTTTGGTCTGAATAGAGGGATTTTAAGCATCTCGTCAAACCTACCGTTCATAGATGTACCCATTATCATATTCATAGTTCATGTAAGTCTAACTCTACCGTATATCGTTAGAACTGTCCAAGCAAAACTTGGAGAAATTGATGTAGTCTACGAAGATGCATCTAGAACACTCGGAGCCACCTCTCTAACTACATTTAGGAAGATTCTAATACCTGAGTTATTTCCGGCAATTTTCTCAGGCTCAGTGCTTGCGTTCGCCAGGTCTCTCGGCGAAACCGGCGCATCAATAATCGTAGCAGGTGTTAGGCTTACAGCAGCCGTAGCCGTTGTGAAGTGGGAGTTTGAGTTTAAGCTTGGGGCTGCCGCATTTCTAGGCTTAATATTGGTATTCATAACTTGGTTGATAATACTTCCCGCTGAGCTGTTTTTAACAAGCGTTAAGGGGAGCGTTGTCAAACCTCCATCCTTAATCTCTGGAACAGCCGTTGAAAGAATTCTCATAAGGCTTGAAGCTAAACTCTCTAGGAGGAGTTTTAGAAATATCCTTCATGGGGTATGTGTCGCCTTAGTACTCATTTTAGTGATTGTACCGATTATAGTGGTTGTAGAGTCTGTTTTCAACTACATGTTTAAGGATCCATACACCGGCAAGGCTGAGGGGAGCGTAGTTTACCAGCTCTTCGGACCTGAAAACTACTTCCCCGTAATAATTAAATCAACGGCTGTATCTTTTACGTCGGCGTTTACGTCAACATATATCTCAGTCTTCCTATCTATACCACTCGTCTATATAATAGATAGATATAGGTTTGGCCGAATTCTAAGAGCGGTACTCAAAATTCCCCTCGTAATACCGTCATCTGCTTTAGGTCTATCTATGCTCCTTCTCTGGGGCCCTAAGTTTCTAGGACTATTAACTCCAGGTATTTGGCTTATAATTTTAACGCAGATAGTTTTCTCGGTTCCTGTGATAGTTGAGACCACCATGGCGGTTTATGAGGGATCGGATATTAAACTTTATGAAGATGCCGCTAAAACTCTTGGAGCAAACCCGTATCATGTTGTTGAGAAGATAAGTCTGCCCATTCTTAAAGAAGGTATAATAACTGGGGCTATTTTATCTTTCACGCATTCTCTTGGAGAAACAGGTGCAGCTATGATAGTTATGGGGGCTGATATTCCCATATCGGTTTTAGTCGTCAACATGGTGGAATCATTAGCCATACCTGCAGCCCTATTCACTTCAGCTTATCTAATAGCCATGTCTACCATCATGATAATTGTATTTAGAATCGTTAGCAGAAGGAGAAGAATTTAATATTTCACCAGTATTTATTTCTACTGTAAAATGGGGAGTTTAAGACTGTCCAATGTTTCGAAAAGATTTGGGAAGATCATGGCTCTTAAAAATGTGAACTTGGAAATCTTAGACGGAGAGTATGTAGTTATACTAGGCCCAACGGGAGCTGGTAAGACAACTCTTCTAAAGATAATAGCTGGCCTTCTAAAGCAGGATACTGGCGAAATCTACATAGACGGTGTTAAAGTTGACGATTATCCATCTGAGGAGAGGAACGTTTCCCTATTCTTCCAAAATTTTGCACTCTTCCCCCACATGACTATTTTGGAGAACGTAGCCTTCGGTTTAAAAGTTAGAGGTTACGATTCAAGAGAAGCTGAAAACAGAGCTTTAGAAGTCTTGAGATTAATGCACTTGGACAATCGAGCCTACTCATACCCTAGAGAGTTAAGCGGAGGAATGCAACAAAGAGTCGCTTTAGCTAGAACTATAATAACGGGTGCGAACATACTGCTCTTAGATGAGCCTCTAAGTCAACTTGACGCTAAGATAAAATCGGAGCTTCAGTACGAGCTTAGAGACTTTGTTAAAAACCTCGGGTTAACTACTCTACATGTGACGAATGATGTCGAAGAGGCTTTAGCATTAGCAGATAGAATAGCTATTATAAATAAGGGTGAAGTTGTTCAAATCGGAACACCGTTTGAAATAGTAGAAGAACCCAGAGACGTTTTCGTTGCGGGGTTCGTAACCGATATGAACCTTATGGAGGGGGTTGTTGAAGAAGTTTCCACGAGTGTTACAGTTGTTGACATAGGGAATATTAAGCTAAGATCTTCTAGAAAAGGGTCGTTTGAGAAAGGAGAAATTGTTATTGTAGGGGTTAAATCAAAAGATTTCAAAGTTCAGAAGGCTGATGGGGATCCTGGTGGTAGAATTGAAGACTCTATCTTCTCATTCAAATATAGGAGGCTTACCGTATGTTTCAACAATGGATTGAGAGTTCAAGTTAAAACGGATAAAAATGGTCTTGAGAAAGGTTCATACGTGTCTCTTAGAGTTGACCCTAACGACGTTTATCTTTTCCCGTGTCCAAAAGGTGGTTTAAGAGTAGCCATAGCCGAAATAACAGGTGTCTCGTAATGCCTGAAGTAAAACTTGTGGATATAACTAAGAGGTTTGGAGACGTGCATGCTCTAAGGAGAGTAAGTCTAACGGTTAAAGACGGTGAGTACGTATGTATACTTGGGCCGAGTGGATGTGGAAAATCTACGCTTCTGAGGATAACAGCCGGTCTTCTACAACCAGACAGCGGGAACATCTACATCGACCGAAGAGATGTTACATATAAGCCTCCTGAAGAGAGGCAAATCGGTTTCGTTTTCCAAAATATAGCTTTATTTCCTCACATGGACAGTTGGAGCAATGTTACGTATGGTCCAATGGTTAAATGTATGGACAGAGGTACGGCTTATAAAGCGGTTAAAGAGCTCATGAACATCCTCAAAATCACCAAATATAGTGGACTATACCCGTATGAGTTAAGTGGAGGAATCGCTCAAATGATCGCTATAGTCCGGGCTTTAGCCGCTGGAGCTAAGCTTCTCCTTCTAGAAGAACCTTTAGGAGCTTTAGACCCCAGGATAAGAGTAAGCCTCAGGTATGAGCTTAGGAGGATAGTTAAAGATTTGAATTTAACCGCAATACATGTAACACATAATCAGGAAGAAGCATTAACAGTA
>JAWCKO010000102.1:0-4858 GCA_038851915.1 Bathyarchaeia archaeon | reverse complement strand
CGTACTGAATGGACATCTTTCAGAACCGTATATAGATTCACCGTTAACCCTCATCCAGGAGCCTATTTCCCTAAGTATCCTTATAGCTCCGGCTGGGAATGTTCCATCGGCTTTAGGTCCAACGTTTAATAGAAGGTTTCCCTCACCGCTTGCACAGGTTACAAGTGTTTGAATGAGCCTTCTAGTTGGTCTCCAAGGGTCTCCTTTGCAGTAGCCCCAGAAGTACTCGGTAGTAGTCATACATGACTCCCACAATCTACCTGGAGGTGAAAAACTAACGTGTTGCTCAGGTGTGTCGAAGTCTTCCGGAAGCCCAGAGCGGTTGTTTATCAGTATTTCAGGTTGGAGTTTACGGACTTTAGCGTTAAGTTCAGCTGACTTCCAGTCTTCAGTCCTATAGGGCCATGCTCCATCATACCATAAAACGTCGAGCTTACCGTAGTTGCTACATATCTCTTCAACTTGGGTGTGGACGTACTCTAGAAACTTAGACCAGCCTTCAGGGTCTCTTTTAGGTCCATTCCAGTATGCAGGCCACCTCCAATCTAGAAGACTGTAGTAGAGGCCTACACGCATACCAGCCTTATGGCATGCTTTAATGAATTCTGCTACTAGGTCTCTACCTGCCGCCGTCTTAGGGGCTGTGTAGTTTGAAACCTTACTGTCGAATAGGCTGAAGCCGTCATGGTGTCTACTTGTTAAAACCATGTAGCGCATACCTGCCTCTTTAGCGTAGGAAACCCATTCGTCAGGGTTGAACTTCGTAGGTTTAAACCTCTCAGAAAGCTTCGAATACTCTTCCGCTGGTATATGTTCAAGGTACATAACCCATTCTCCACGGCCGGGTATTGAGTATAGACCCCAGTGGATGAACATTCCGAAGCGTGCTTCTCTAAACCATGCCCCCCGTTCAACGCTCATAGGAACCCCAAAGCTTACAAATACTTAAACAACTATTTAACTATAGGGGGTGGTATTTGATTGATTAAACTGGCTCTTTTTACAGTAACCTACTGTGGTCTATGGTATAGAGGATCAGCCCTATCCCTAGAAGAGCAGATAGTTAAGGCTAAGGAGCTTGGCTTTGAAGGATTATCTATTGAAACTAAGAGGCCCGTCGCCCTCCCATGCGACTTGGTTAAAAGTAGAAGGCGAAGTATCAAGGAGACTGCGGTCTCCTACCAAGTAGAACTCTGCGCTGTAGAAACCATGTCAAACTTCGTAAGCCCCATTATAGAGGAGAGGGAGAACAATCTATGTATGGTTAAGGAGGCGGTAGAACTCGCTAGAGACCTTGAAGTTTCAATAGTGAAGGTTTTCGCCGCTTGGACTGGCACCAATAGGTACGAGGGACTTGGGACGTACGAGTTTGCCAATAGAGTCTTCGACTACAAGAGAAACTTTATAACTAGTGATGAAATGTGGAGGCTTGCCGTTGAAGGAATAAGAGAGACTGCTAAATGGGCTGAAGAATACGGTATTGCCGTAGCCCTTCAGAATCATCCTCCTATAATAAACTATGGGTATGAAGACGCCCTTCAGATGGTTAAAGAGGTGAATATGAATAATGTAAAGCTCTGTCTAGATGTACCGTTATTCATAGACCAAAGTGATGAATACATACATAGGGCCGTAGAGTCCTGCCGAGAGGTAGGTATTGTACATTCGCACTATGGCTCACATTCTTTCAACCTTGCAGAAGATGGAACGGTAATGATTAAGCGTGGAATATATCCTTGGATGAAAGCCGACCGTATAAACTACCTAGCCTTTGTAAATGAACTTAAAAGGATAGGATATGAAGGCTTCATTGCCTCAGAAGAATGTGCCCCAGTACTTGAAAACCACAGACCTCAAGGCATAGACGTAGTAGATAAACGTGTTAAAGCGGCTTTAAAATACATGAGAATGCTCATAGACACGGGGAAGGAGCCGAAGATAAGGCTAGTATAGAGCTCTAGTTATGGAGGCGTTATTTGAAGGTTCTCTTAAGCGGCGTCCCATCGAAATCTTCATCGTTTGACACTATTTCTCTTACGCCTACTTTCAGTGCTGTTGCAAGGTGTAGAGAATCTTCGTAGTCGATCTTATACTCCTCCATCAACTTGATGGCTTGAATATAGCCTTCATGTTCAAGTTTTGCGATCGCCAATCCTTTAAGGCTTGTTATAGAACTGATGATATCTTTTACCAGTTGTCTATCGTTAAGGCTTCTACCAGTTAAACCTGCAATGATCACGAGCGTTTCGTATAGCGTTAGACTTGATGTTACGTATTTTCCGCGGGGGCTTTCATCAATCTTCTTAACCCACTCATACGCTACTTCGCCAAATGTTGGGTGTCTGCCAAGCCAGTATATGAAGATGTTAACATCTACGTAGATTTCCGCGTCCACCATTCCTTCACAACCTCTAAGATGAATTCGTCTAAGTCTTCAGGCCATTTAACGATTTTGAATGCTCCATAGTATTTACTTGCTGTAGGCTCTAAGGGTTTGAGTATTATGGTTTTCTCCTTAGCCTCGACTGAGACGTAGCTGCCCTCTTTCACTTCAGCTTTTCGCCTTATGTTTTTAGGAATAACTATCCTACCTTTCTGATCGACTCTAACTATTTCCATGTAAACTCACTAAGAGCAATAGTTCCCACCTATTTAAAAATTTCCCACAAAATCGAAGAGTGATACGGAGAATCCCACAACTCCTTAAATGTAGGAATAACGATTTTGACATTTCAACGGTATGTGAAATTAAAAAGAGACTTATCTAGGCTCTTGACGGCTTGTCGAGGACTTTAGACATGTAGGAATTGAAGACTCTCTCCAGAAGAGATATGTTTGTCGAGTCTTCATATCGAGGACTAGATGACCATTCACTAAACATTCTGACGCAGTAAGTTATGGAAAGGTTCATATAGCTAGAGTAGACTTAATGCTATTGAGAGCTTATCTATGTCTCTATTCATGATATACCCCGCAGAGCCAGACGTTTTTAAACGGATACTTGACGCATTAAACGGGCCTAGGAGCGTGAAATCGGAGGCCTTAGTCAAAGGCGATGTATTGAAGGAGTTTTTAAACATGATGAGCTGAAGCACTTCACAGTAAAATACGGTTGTAAACCATCCGTTGATAGGGCGCTCGAACTTTACGGAGAATACTATGGAGATTACATGGATAAAACTAAGATCATTGAACTAGCTGAAGAAAAATCGAAGGTAATATTATCGTTCAAAGCAAACTGGTATATTGATGGGTTTTCAGCAGAGTTTGACGGCTTTAAATAAAAGACGACCAAGGGTAGCGGCGAAGAGAGGCGTGGAGCTTAGAACCCACCATGACCTTTGGTATTTTAAACCTCTAGTCTAAAATCACGGTTCTACGCTGGGAACAGAGCCAGTCGATTTAGAAAATCTACTATATTTCCCGGTTTGGTTTTTCCAAAAAAGGAGAAACCATATGAATGCCCCCTTCATATCTAAAACGGCGTTATAATGGACATTTTCTCCGCGTCAGAAGTTAAAAACACGGAGAAAATCCATAGAGAAATAATGGAAAAACCTAGGGGGTAGCTTAAGAAAAGGAAAGTCATCAAGAATTCTATAGCAAATAGAAGACTAGATAAAACACTAGTTTTATCTTGGATAAAAAACAGAAAAATTAAGATTTAAGGAGGAGGTCTAAAAATCCATAAAAATCATCCATAATCAGCCGTTACTGTGGATATGGTGAAGAAAACCATAGAGAAGCAGGCGAGAAGCTATAGGTTCAAAAGTGTAAACCAGTTTTTAGCGTTTCGACTCAGGGTTAACCTAAATATATCCACTTCAGAGAAAGGGTGGTTTTTGATGGTTTAGTAGCCCGGGGGAGATTCGAACTCCCGTCGGAGGCTCCAAAGGCCTCCATGCTTGGCCGCTACACCACCGGGCTTCAACTTAAAATTGAATTCTAAGGGGATTAATTAAGGTTTAGTTTACTTAAGGAAAAAATGGGGAATTACCTGATTAACCGTTGCTATATTATTGGTCGTGGCAGTATTATCCATGCAAGTACGCTGAGTGTTAAGACTTGTAAGACTTCTCCCAGTATTACTCCCGATGCGAAAGGTACGACTTTCTCTTCGTATAGCTTGCTTCCGCCTATTCTAAGAACGAGGTTCTTAACTATCAACGCTACTAGTATTGGAACCCAGGCTCCCCATAGGGAGACACCCCAGGCCCATGAGACAGGTGCAACTATGGGGTCTGGGAACCATAGAAGCTTTGTATATAGGTATCGTCCCACTATCACTATGAGAAAGCCTATGAGTAGATGTATGGTGGCTTCTGAAATCGGTATGTCAACAGGTCTATACCAGAAGTTCCACTGGATATCTCCTTGGAAGTCTCGAAGCTCATATCCAATTCTCCTAGCTCCAAAGAGGCCTGGAAGTAAGGCTATTTTGCAGAGCAGGTAAACGAATAGGGCTGGGAAAAGCGAGACGACTATCAGTTTAAAAACGTCTTTAGTGTTTATCCTAGCGAGGTCGGACATCTTGTAGGATAGGACTGACGCGTAGAATGCTGAGCCGAAGCCTGCTGATGCATAATGTCCAATATGCTCCCTGCTCAGCAGGGGAACGAGAGCATAATCTACAGAGTTTACTTCAGGTAGGAGCTGAGTCGGCCAAGCCATTACTCTTATCATAGCCGGCGTGAGGTCGTAGCACGGTTCGTAGGCGAATCCAACTCTTCCCCAAACCATTCCAGTGACTATCCAAGTTACGACTCCTGCAAATGGGACTACGAAAGACAGCCATGGGCTTAATCCTGTATATACGAAGAAAATCATCATGAGTATGAAAGACACTGCGACCATCATC
>JAWCKO010000101.1:0-4935 GCA_038851915.1 Bathyarchaeia archaeon | reverse complement strand
CAGAATAGTTGATGTGGAGAGTTTATCTGCAGAACTTCTCAAGAGTGAAATAGAGAGCTCCTCCGCACTCTTTACAAGACTCTATAAATTGAGGATTGAAAAGATGATTTCTAAAATAGTTAAAAACCATGAGGTGGTTAGATCGAGTCTAACAGATGAGGAGAATATGCTTATAACATATTTAAAAAGTTTTAAAGAAGAAAGTGATACAATTATCGAAAGTATTTTAAACGGTAGAGAGCCTAAAATATCTCCCCCAGAATTTAAGAATAGAATGATACTAGTTAGATGTTTAAAGGAAAATCCAGCCATAGTTGGAGTAGATTTAAAAACTTATGGGCCGTTTAAACCTGAAGATTTAATATATATGCCTGAAGAGAACGCTGAAACGTTGGAAAAAAGAGGGATAGTTTCTAAGATTAAGATGGCTTGAAGTTTTTAACGTAGTTTTCTACGGCATCTTCCACACACTATTGAGCCGCTCGGCGTTTTAGTGAGGTTTGTACTTCCACAGTATGGACAATACATGAGCCCTGGCGCTTCCTCAGCCGGTTTACGTCTCGCGGCTCTCCTAGCTGCCGGTGCTCTGATGCTTGGCATTGTGACTTTAGGCATCTTAAGCTGGGTTAATATGAAACGTATGTCTTCAAGCTTTCTCGCAAGCTCATCAACCCTGGTTTTCAAGGGTTCCGCGGAGGTTTTATAGTCTTCTTCAGACATCTCCCCAAGTTTATAAGCTACGTTAAGCTTCTCGAGCTCCGTATTGAGCTTTTGAACCTCACTATTAAGTTGATCATATAATGGTTCAAGCTCCAATCCAAGCCGTTTTATGGCTTTATTAAGCCTATCAGCTTGAGCGGCGTATTTAGCCTCATAATCGGCTAATAGTTCTGACGGGGTTGTAGCTCTAAGCTTCTCTATTGTTTTAAGCTTACTTGTAACTACGTGCAACTGTTCTCGGATGACTTTAACATCCCTTAAAACGTCATCTACAGTTCTAACTCTAGTCACAGGTTGAACTCTAGTTATATCTAATCTTATACGCCTCTCCCTCCAAGATGGATAGTTAAGCGATGTCTTCTCAAGCTCATATACGAACTTGTGAAGATCCATAGCATCTGAGTATTCAGCTGGAAATTCTAAAACTGGGTATATGGTGTCGCCTCTCCTAACACCTCTGAGCGCACATTCAGTAAGTACATTTCTAAACTGGAATGTAAATTTGAAGTCAAATGTCCCATCCTGGTAGGCGTTTCCAGAAAGTTTTTTAACTTGAAAAGCCCGTGTAAAGAAGTTGTCTTTTAAATACGTGTATAATGCTTCACCGTCTAACGGTGTGGCTCTGATCGGAAGCACATACTCAGCCATATCGCCACGTCTACGTACATCGGCACCTATGTTCCGCCTAGGACTTCTACCCAATAGGGTTAGACCCTGAGCTCTAACGCATGGGATGTAGCTTCCGATCAATGGAACACCTAAACCTATGAATACAATTACTAGGATTGACGACAGCTCGAATCCTGAAACCATCTTCATTTCAGTAAAGATGTCGAATAATTCGGGATACCAGTTGCTTAGTAGGGGGGCAATAGCACCAGAGGATAGGTAGAAACCCGTGTAGAATATGTATCCTATCGCAGTGGATAGGAGCCCTGTTATGAAGGCTTCTGTTAGAAACATGTTTGTTATAGAGCGGGGGTTGCCTCCCACAACAGCCAAAGTCCATATTTCCTTACGTCTTTCATAGATTATAGAGTTCATGGTTAAAACTATTATTGAAGTTACTATGAGAATCGGCGGAATAATCGATGAAAAGCCAATTATATTCAGAATATAGAGCTCTTCATACGTCTTACATACGCCATTTGAATAGGCGAAGACTCTACAACCTGTAAGATCTAAAAGCTCTCTAGCCTTCCCGTAAACATCTACGTGCGACTTAGGATCTGGAACAATAAAAGCATACTTAACCTTGAAAATATCCACATAGTAAGGTTCAACTTGTGAGAGCCCTAGGGAGAGCCTAGGCACAGTGATCCTCAGCTTACGGGCGTCGATAGAGTCTGGGAGGAGAGATTCGGAGATTATTACCGTCCTATAGGGATAATCCATCAGAGGAGAACCATCTGGAAGTTTGATTTCCCCGGCGGAATCCGGGTTGAAGAAGCCTTTCACTATAAAGTCGCCTAAATCATACTCAGCAACATCCACCAAATTGTTGGCGATATTGCTTACTACTACGAATCTAACACGAACTTTTTCGGAAAGTCTCAAGTAGCTACTTAGTGAAGAAGGCACTAGGATTGCAGTTTCATTCCCGGAGATGTAGCTACCTCTTACAATATTTAGAGAGAACTTGAAATAGTCGTTTAGAAAAACGGGGTCCACACCGATTATATCAAGCCTTTGATCTAGAAGACCTGAACTCGGAGAAATCAATCTTATAGCGGTAAAACCTGAAATTGGACCTATTGTGATGGTATCGTAGAGAGATTTAACATAGTAGGATGTATTAACCCATTCCATAGATTTTAAGAAGACTAAATCGTTTTTCACTATAATATTCTCCTTGGTAGACTGTAGACTTATGATGTCTGTTTTGAAGGATGTTTGAATCGTTTTCTCCGATAAAATATGGCTGTAAGATATTTTAAATACTGCCAAAATTGAAGCTATTATAAGTGAGAATGCTAGAATCGTTAGAATGGACCTCATCAGGTGCCTTTTGACGTCTCTTATACTTAGATCCAAGCTTAAACTTATAATTGGTGGAGAATATAGAGATATCAACGTGGGTATGAGAATGCCTAGACTTCCAAGAGTTGAACCTATAACGGCGACTGTAAAATTATCCAAGTATTTAATGTCTGTGAGTAGGAAGTTTGACGATAATATCGACAGTGCTATCTTAAATTCATTGTGAGATACTAGGAAGATAAAGAACAGAGAGAAATATAGTATAAATCTTAGTAAGAACTTCTTTCTAGCATCATCAGTTATTAAAGTGGAAGTGAGCGAAGAAAATGCATATATGAACATCATAACTATTATACATGATAGGATTAACGATATGTTTAAATTAGATAAATTGGATTGAAGATCTGATATTTTTTTAGCCAAAAATCTCAATTGGGTTAACGCTGCATCATAGCTTCGATTTTCTACCAACCGCAGTATGTTGCTATTCTGGTTGATGATTTTTGTAAGCAGTCTTTCTTCATCTACCATTGGAAGACCGAGTGTTTTTAAAGAGTCCACCTTTTCTATAAGAGGAGATAACGTTTCATTTATTCTGAGGTTTAAAACAGGACCCATAATGTTGACGTAAGATGTGTTTCCAGTTACTAATGTTTTAACTTGATATGTTTCAGGTAGAAATCTAAATCTGAAAATCCTCACTCTAACTGTAACCGTGTAATTTATTGGAAAAAGGTATAAGCTTTCATATCTACTTAACTGTCTATTTACTGGTACAGCCGGTCTAGCATCTAAAACTAGTTTATCCCTTCTGAATTGTACTTCACCGTTTGGAAGAATCTCCATGGTTGAAACATCTAAATCACTTACATTAACGAATCTACTTTTTAACGTGTATATGTAGTAGTAGAGGAGGGTCTCCTTCTCTGTGCTTACTATTTTCGGTCTTATTTCCAAACCAGTGTAAGTCACCGTATTCCCTGAATAGGCGACATCATAGCGTAGATATTCCACCATGTAATCTTGAATTTTTACAACTGTGAAATTCCCATATACTGATAGACTATTTAATAAAATGCTATTAGCCAAGTCTTTAGATGCATTAAAAGAAGATTTTAAAGAGCCAAAATCATCAGCTAAACCCTTCACAGTAAAACCGTTTAAAACTAAAGCGACGTTTAAACGAGGCTCTGGGGAATTTGTCAAATAGTCTATGAAGTAGGTGATTAAAGTATATTTAACGTATGGAGTTGAAGACGTTTGCTCAGCCTTTACAGTTGGGTTAAACACATAGACCGATGCAAGTATTACGAGGGAAAGTAGAAAAATGGCAAATCTTACTATTTTCAAGGTTTAACTTCCCCCCTCAAGTAGCTTATGTAACCTATCCTCGTACTCTCTTTTAAGTTTTCCGTAGAGCGGTGCCTCTACTTCACCACTACGGTAGAGCTCTTCAAGTTTAGACAGCATGCTCTTCAATTTTAAGACTTCAACCGAGAAGACCCTAATTCTCCTCCTCCAACTGTATATCACGAATATCCAGAAGAATATCGTCAACCCCGGCATGAAAACAGCTGAGAACCTTATAGATGTCTTTAAAACAAGTCTAGTAGATCTTCTAAGAATAATGTCTGAAGAACCATCATACAAGCCGCTTGAAGCTCTAATAGTACATGAAGATCCTTCAGGCAACAACAGTGATATAGGGTTTTCAGGGCTTTTGAAAACTCCGCTAAACGTTTGATAGGTGTAAGGCGTTGGTCTGAACGATATTGTGACTTCGGATCCTATTAACGGGTTATCCCACGGATCGACTGGAATAACCTCTAGTTTACATACGCGACAAGGCACTTCTACGACTTGACCTTCAATAGGTACTCCAAAGTACTGGTAGCCAATCATTACACCGAGGTATTCGACTCTAACACTGTAGTTCCCTTTAACTAAACCACCTAGAAAAGCGTAGCCACCCTCATCCGTTTCTATTGTTTTGATCTCCGTCATGTTTTCGTCGAGTAGATATACAGATGCATTTAGAACAGGAGCCCTATCTACATCTAAGACACGGACTTTAACAGCCCAAGCTTCGGCTATAACCTTGCGAGACAGTTCGTCTTTCTGAATGGTTACAGTTGTGTTCTCAATAAGTTCACCTTGCCATCCGAGTATTTTAAGGTTGTAAGATCCATTGATTATATCGTTGAATCTTATTAACCCGCTTGAACCAGATAAGCG
>JAWCKO010000100.1:0-4976 GCA_038851915.1 Bathyarchaeia archaeon | reverse complement strand
AATAAGACTACAGAGTTTATTGTAGCTGATTTCAGGGGATTCATCGCTTGAGGATTATAGTTGTCGGGCATGTTTCAATGGATAAGGTTATTACGAGTAAAGGTGAGAATCGCCAGCCTGGTGGAGCAGCATTATACACGGCGGTAGCAGCTAAAACTCTCATTAGAAACGTGAACTTAGTGACCTGCGTAGGTAGAGATTACGCATACATGGATGTTCTACGCGATTTCGACCTTAAAGGGATAAAGATTTCATCTAGGCCTTCGACAAGCTTTACAATAAGGTACGATGAAGACTGGAAAGCTGAGTATTTGGAAGTTAAAATCGGGGCTGGAGTCTATATAAAACACTCTCAAATACCAGTAGATTGGCTTGGAGATGAAACTGTCCTTCACTTGGCACCCATGCCTCCTCAAAAAGTATTTAGAATGATAGATTTCATTAGGAAGTCAGGTCCTAAAACGCTAATATCGGTTAACACGTGGATTGGATACATACGTAAGAGCACTTTAAACACTTTAAAGGAGATTGCTAGGAAGGCTGATTTCTTCGTATTGAATGAAGCTGAAGCACGTGCTTTAACAGGTTTAAAAAGCCTACCTAGAGCCGTTGCAAAGCTCGAAGCTAAAACGCTTCTAGTAACACTGGGTGAGCTTGGAGCCATAGTTAAGAGAGGCGATGATATAACGCTTATACCGGCGTTGGCGAAACTACCAGGTGAAACAATCGACGTAACTGGCGCTGGAGACGTGTGGTGTGGAGGATTTATATCTGGGTATGTGCTCACTAAGGATTTAAATAAAGCCGTTGTATCGGGCTCTATACTCGCTGGTCTTAAATGTCAAGATTGGTATTTTAGGGCTCTTTTAAGGCTTAGATTCAACAGTGTTGAAAGCCTTATAAGACATATAATAAGCCTACGGGGAGATACGAGGCAACGTAAAATCACTAGCTATGTGAGTTGACCATAGCCTTCTTACGATCTGACTTTTTGTATAACATATATTTATAGGTTGACTTGCAGTTAGATGAATGATACGGTGGAATGGTTGAATTTTAGAAGGGCAGATATTGTAATAGTTGGATGCGGCCCAGCTGGAGTGCAGGCTGCGATAACTGCCGCCAAACGTGGGATGAAAGTCCTCATACTTGGTAAGCCAAGGGGAAGCTCTTTAAACTACGCACGTATAGATGACTACTTCGGCGTACTAGGTCCGATTGAAGGCGTTAAACTCCTTGAAGTAGGCTTAAAACAAGTCAAGTCTAGAAACGTGGAGATGGTTGAGGAAGACGTTGTAGAATTGAGTAGAGATGGCTCCATGTTTAAATTGAAGACGGAGAGTGGAGTTGAAATTGTAGCAGATGCCGTGATACTGGCTATGGGCGCTAGGAGGAATAGGTTAAACGTTAGAGGCGAAGAGAAGCTCATGGGGAAGGGTGTAAGCTACTGCGCTGAGTGTGATTGTGGGTTTTTCAGAGGATTAAACGTCGCCGTAGTCGGAGATGGAAGTGCCGCAGCCTATGCAGCGCTACTCATGACGAATTACGCTTCTAAGGTCTTTCTCATCGCGAAACGTGTAGATTTCTCCAGCCGACTGCTTGAAGAGCTTAAAAGTAAAAGTGTAACCGTGATCGAGGGCAGGAGGGTTGTTGAAATATTGGGTGAACATAGAGTGGAGGGGATTCTACTCGACGACGGGAGTAGATTGGATGTCCATGGAGTGTTCGTAGAACTCGGCTCTAGAGGCGTTTTAGAGCTTACTTCTAGCTTAGGTTTGCTTCCAGATGCATCTGGCTATTTAAAAGTTGATAGACGTCAGGCGACGGATGTAGAGGGTATTTTCGCCTGCGGAGACTTATGTGGACCACCTTTAAGTCTAGCTAAATCTGTAGGTGAAGGCTATGTTGCAGCTGTCTCAGCGTTTGAGTACGTAAGGTCTAAGAGGGGTGGAAATTAGTGGTTACGGTTGTTAAAGCAGATGGCACTAGTGTGCTTTTCGATAGAGAAAAGGTTTTCAAAACCTGTTTAAAATTGTGTGGCTCAACAGAGCTCGCTGAGAAAGTCTCTAAGCGTGTTGAAGAGCAGGTTTACGATGGGATATCTACACGTGAAATACTGAGTCTCGTCTTCAGAGTAATGTCTGAGTATAAGCCAGCCATGTCCTATAGGGTTGACCTTAGGACGAGTTTAAGCTTACTGAGGTCTAAACCCGATTTTGAGAATTTCATTTCCCAGATCTTCAGAAGCCTCGGCTATGAAGTAAAGCGGAATATCATAGTTCAGGGGTTCTGTATCGAACATGAAGTAGATGCGTTGGCATCTAAGGATGGCGAGGTTGTATACATCGAGGTTAAACACCATATGAATCCGCATAAGTACGTTGATTTAGACGTTGTTGAGAAAGTGTGGGCTACAATACTGGATATTAGAGAGGGGTTTGACAATGGTTTGAATAGTATGAGCATATCCAAACCCCTCGTTGCGACAAACACTAAGTTTACAAACCATGCATATAGATACGCTAAATGTAGAGGTATTAATCTACTCGGCTGGAGTGTTGCAGACGGTATGGATTTGGAAAAACTCATAACGGAGTTTAAATTATACCCGGTCACCATCCTGAAGGGATTTGACTTAAATACCTTATACAAGGTTATCGACGTAGGTTGTGTGACTGTTAAACAGTTGGCTGATTCCAATGTGTCCAATCTTTTAGAGGCTGGTCTAACAGAGGACGAAGCAAATCTTCTAATTGAAAGAGCTAGGGAAGTGCTTAAAATCCTTCCCTAATTCTAAGAGATTTTAAGCCTTCAGCTATATTCGCTATGTAATTCGGGTCTTTTATCGTAGGTTCAGCTATGCCGACCATATCAGCATCTGCGTTGAAAAGCATTATAGCGTCTTCAGCTGATCTAACGTAGCCGCTCACCAATAGGAACAAACTACCATATCGGCTTTTAACTTCTCTAACGAATTCTACATTGGGGCGTTTAAACGCTTCATCTCTTACGTTGAAGTGCACTCCAAAAATATCCATCCCAACGATTCTATCGAGTACCGGAGTATAGTCTGGTATTACACCAGCTCTAAACTTTACAATCGTCGGAATATCTAGTTCTGAAAAGCCTTTAAGCCAGTTGAATAATTCACTTCTATTCTCAGGTAGAACCATGGCTCTGAGCTTACCTTGCTCCAGGTAACGTCTATAACCTCCGTGAACGTTAAGCTCTACTAGGTCCCCGCCGGCTTCTCTGAAGCATTCGGCAGCTTCAAGCCCCCATTCGAGTTTTAAAGTTGCTAAGTTTAAGCAGACGAGTACATTGAGTTTTCTTTTGACTTTTTCAACTTCTTCAGCTAAAAACTCAACGCATTGTCTCTTATCGGGTGGGAGGATTAAACCGGGTTCTAAAACACCGTACATGGGTGGTTCAGCTAAGTATGCTCCGAGTTGAACCATAGCTCCGCCTGCTCCTCTCTCTGCGCAGAACTCTCCATTAGTAATTCCCATCATAGATGAGAGGAAGAGACAGCCTTTAAGTCTATTACGTAGACTTTCCAACGGCTTCACCGCTTAAAATTGGAGAATCCCAAAATATAACGTTATTCTAAGGCTTGAACCTCCTACGTCTGATGTACTCCGCTGCTCCAATGGCTACGCAGTAGTCGTAGTTTTCCGGAACCATTACAGAGACTTTGAATAGCCTACATACCTCGCTAATGCGTTCAAATATCAGCTTACTTCCAGCAAGCCTACCTACGAGGACTACGTCTTTCTCTAGACCGTAGGCTTTAGCAGCTAGGCTTACAACGACGCCTATGACTTCTCCAACGAGGTTAAAAATACCAGCTGCTAAATCCTTCTCCTCGGCTTCTTCACTTATATTTCCGAAGTTTGACGCAGTGGCTTCAGCTGGGATTATTCCTACCGACCTACCGGCTATATCTCCAACTGTTAGATCTACTTTTCGAAGGTCGCCCTTGGAAGCTAATTCCTCTAAGACTTCGAAGTTTTGTCTTCTAATTATTAGTTGTGCTAAGCCTCTAATCGTCCCACCTCCTACGCCAGTTCCACCGATGTGTTGTATAGTGCTATTCCTATGTGCTACAACTAGAGCTGTACCTGTTCCTAGACTTGCTACTAAGGCTCTATCTCTACCTGAGAGCGTCAACCCGCCTATACCTATGGCTTCGATTTCATCTACTTCAGCCACTGGAATATCCAGTACACTTTTTCCTAGGAATCTAGCACCTGCTCCTGAGACGGCTAAAACTTCGACTTCTCTAAGTGGTCTCTCTACTTGAGAAAGAAGTTTTCCCAGTGCTCCTGAGACTGCTGCAACCGGTTCTGTTGTTAAAACCGTACATAGACCGATTACATTAGATCCTTCTAGAGCTACAGCCTTAGTGAAGCTTCCACCTACGTCAACACCTACTATCAAAATACATCCTTCCCTCTAAGTTGTCTGCAATCCTCATAGATGATTACTTTAATATCTTTAGAGCCATTAAAGTTTTATTGAAATACGTTTAACTACTTCTAAGTCTAACATAGGTCTTTGTGAAACTTAGAGACCTTAGCGCTACAGTTGTAAACGCGGCTCTATATGCATCTCTAGGATATTTAACGTATTTAGGCGTCTTCACGCCTGTAATAGGCGTTGTAAGGTTTTGGCCTTCAGTCATAGTTCCAGGGTTTTTCTCCGTAGTTTATGGGCCCTTGGTGGGTGGGCTAGGTGCCGCCATAGGGATATTTATAAGCGATATGATGATACACGGCAATGCCCTTTTGAGTCTTTTAGTCGGCGTTCCTGCAAACTTCCTCGGTTTCTACGTTATGGGTCTCTTGGCGAGGAGGAAAACTGGGAAAACTCACGTTTACTATTCAATTGCCTTTCTCATGTTGATAGTTGTTTTGACCGTAATCCTATACGCTTTAAACGTAATATCCGATTCTATCACAGTCGTCGCATTCATA
>JAWCKO010000099.1:752-4988 GCA_038851915.1 Bathyarchaeia archaeon | reverse complement strand
TAACTGTAATTGTTGCGGCGTACATGACGATTCTAATTGCAAACATGGGTGGATACGTAGATGAAATAATTAAAAGCGATCTATATCTTTCAATTTCCCAAAACATTCGTCAAAATCCAGCGTATAAGGCTTTAAATGAAACTCAAATCAAAGAGTTGATAAATGCTATTTATACTAATGAATTAAAGAAGATAGGGTTTGATAAACCATTCATATATAGAAGTATCTCTTACTTGAGAGACGCTTTATCGTTAAACCTCGGGAGAGCACTCTTCATAAGTAGCGATAGCGGCTCTAAAAGTGTCCGTATAATTATCTTAGAGAGGTTGCCGAACACCGTGCTTTTATTTACAACCACACAACTTCTCTTGTTCTTTATAGGTTTATTTGTCGGGTTATTCCTAGCTAGGAGATATGGTAGCTTTTTAGACAAGCTGTCTGTGTTGTTCGCACCTCTATCATCCATGCCTGGGTGGTTCTACGGAATATTCTTAATACTGATATTCGCGTCATTCTTAAGATTGCTGCCTTACGGTGGAATGGTTGATGTACCTCCGCCGACCAGCAGATTCGATTATGCATTAAGCGTTTTAAGACATATGATCCTACCTATTATGTCTTGGCTGATAGCATACACCCCCATAAACGTGTATGTAAGACGTACATTCTTCCTAATGTTTTCAAGCGAAGACTACGTAGAGCTTGCAAAAGCCAAAGGCTTACCTGAATCTCTGATTCAGAGAAGATACATATTGAGACCTACACTTCCGCCCATTATAACGGACTTCTCCCTAACACTAATCGGCTCATGGATGGGTGCAATAATCACAGAAACTGTATTTAATTGGCCTGGAATAGGTAGTCTATTCTACCTAGCCTCAGTAATGTTTGATAGTCCAGTACTAATAGGTCTTGTAGTAATATACGCGTATCTACTGGCTTTAACCGTCTTCGCTTTAGAATTTGTATATGCAATTTTAGATCCGAGAATTAAAGCTGGAGGCACATAGCGTTGTCAGACATTAAACAGTCTCTTAAAACACTATTCTTCTACAGATCTGCCTTAGGTGGACTAATAATCATACTCGTCTTAGTAGGGATATCGGTCTATACGGTATTTGCCATACCGTACGATGAAGCCACTAAACTATGGAGGGCTGGTGAACGGTATTGGTTAGATAATCCACGTAATGCCATGCCATCTTGGGTAAACCTATTCTCCTCTAAAAAGATGCCTGAAACAATAATACTGGATACCCTAAAACCTCGACCTGGCGTATCCAAGGCTTTAATTCCAGTATCCGATAAAATCACTAGAATTAAGATCGAGTTTTCATTCAACTATGAGTACGACGATTTTCCGAGCGAATTGAACCTATTTTTTAACTCAAACTTTAACGTTTCAGCACCCCAGTTAACGATACACTGGGTTAAACCGAACGGTGAAGACCTAGTCTTAAAGTCCTTCCTAGTATCTAAAGGTGAAGATAGATACTATATTTCAAATGATGATAGACTGGCTAGAGAGCTTAAAAGTATGGTTTCAAGGAAAATCAATGGGACGATAGGATACGATATTCCGATTAACGTTTTACTCTTCGCATCAGAAGACAGTAGTATTCTAGACCCAAGTACGGTTAAACTGATGAAGGGAAACTACAGGCTTTGGATAGATGGTATAGCGTTTGAAGCAAATGTGAATTTAGACGCTAAACTCGTCGTATATGGTAAAGTTTACGGTTGGGCTGGTACAGACCATTTAAGAAGAGATTTAGGAATAGCCCTCCTATGGGGTACACCGATCGCATTGTCATTCGGTGTAATAGCATCAATCTCTATAGCACTAATACAGATGTTCATCGGAGCTGTCAGCGCGTGGTTTGCAGGAAAAATCGATACTCTTATACAAAGAGTCACCGAGATTTTTATGGTCCTCCCCTTCATACCGATTCTAATAATGATATCTACATTTTACAAGTTTAACATATGGGTTCTTCTAGTAGTTGTTATAGTATTAAGTATGTTTGGTGGAAGCGTTAAAAACTACAGAGCAATGTTTCTACAGATTAAAGAGTTTCCCTACATAGAAGCCTCTAGGGCTTACGGTGCTAGCAATCTCAGAATTTTAACACACTATTTAATCCCTAAAGTTTTACCCACTATAATTCCCTCCATAGTCCTCTCAGTAGCAGACTTCGTTTTTCTAGAGGCGGCGCTAGCAATACTCGGACTGGGTGATCCGCTAGCTCCAACATGGGGTAAGATAATCAACGATGCTCACTCCAACGGTGCACTATACAAAGGCTTATACTACTGGGTTCTAGAGCCGTCTTTAATGCTAGCCGTCACCTCGTTAAGCTTTGCAATGCTTGGATTTGCTTTAGATAAGATGTTTAATCCGAAATTGAGGGAAATGTAGATGGAAAAGAGCAATCTTATTGTCAAAAACTTGACGATGTACTATAGAACGTTGAAAGGAGAGGTTAGAGCTGTTGACGACGTTTCATTCTCTTTACTCAGAGGGGAAACCATTGCAGTTATCGGAGAATCTGGCTGTGGAAAAAGTTCTCTAGCAAAATCGATAATAAGACTACTACCTAGAAACGTATCCACGTATAAAGGGGTTGTTTTATTCAATGATTTAAACCTAGTAGAGCTAGAGGAAGAATTGTTCGCAAGAGATGTCAGATGGGTTAAAATTACATATGTTCCGCAAGCTGCGTTAAACTCATTAAACCCAGTTATTAAAATAGGCGACCAAATGATTGAACCATTGATTCTACGTCAAAAAGTGGATAAGCGTGAAGCCCTTGAGAAAGCTGCAAAAACCCTGAGAATAGTTGGTATAAGTGAAAACTTCATCTACCACTATCCATTCGAATTAAGCGGCGGCATGAAGCAGAGAATCATAATAGCGATGTCTCTACTGACAAACCCCGAACTGATGATCCTCGATGAACCCACATCTTCATTAGATGTGTTAACTCAAGCAAACATTATGAATCTACTGAAGAATATAAGAAGGGGCTTAAAATTGAGCATGATATTCATAACCCACGATGTTAGTCTATCGAGTGAGTTGGCGGATAAAATAGCCGTAATGTACGCTGGACAAGTTGTTGAATTTAACGATGCAAACGCCTTCTACCACGATCCAAAACATCCATACTCCCAGAAATTGATGGAAAGTGTCCCCACGCTAAGAACAGACAAGAAGCTAGACTTCATACCTGGAGCTCCTCCAAGCCTTCTAAATCTACCTAGAGGATGTAGGTTTGCGGAAAGATGCCCCTATACATTTGAGAGATGCGTTAACGATCCTCCATTGATATGTGAATGAAAACTTCTACGTAAAATGTTGGCTTTACGCGAGGGAATGATTATGAACATATCCTTGTTAAACATTGAAGGATTGAGGAAATACTTTGAAGTGAGGAGAGGATTCTTTGGAAAAAGAGAGTATATAAGAGCTGTGGATGGAGTAAGCTTAACCCTTAACAAGGGTGAAGCTATTTCAATAGTTGGTGAAAGTGGTTGTGGTAAAACCACATTGGGTAAAACTATACTTAGACTTTACGAGCCTACAGATGGCAGAATAGTATTCGACAGTAAAGACGTGACGCATTTAAGTTGGAAAGAGTTAAAATGGTATAGGAGAGAAACGGGTCTTGTTCAACAGGACCCGTTTGGAGCACTCCCATCATTTATGACCGTTAAAAAAATTTTAGAGGAACCACTGATAATCCATGGGGTTAAGGATCGGAGAGAACGGGATGAAAGAGTATATAAAGCTCTTGAACAGGTCAGGTTAACCCCGGTTGAAGACTTCATCGGTAAATATCCACATATGTTAAGTGGGGGTCAACAACAGAGGCTTGTCATAGCAAGAGCTATAATCTTAGAACCTAAGTTAATAATAGCTGATGAACCAGTTTCAATGTTAGATGCATCAGTTAGAATAGAAATACTGAAACTGCTGCAAAAGCTTCAAAAAGACTACGAGCTAGGTATCATATACATTACACATGACCTTTCGACTACACGGTACTTCTCCGAGGAGATCTGCATCATGTATGCTGGCCATATGGTTGAAAGTGCGGAAACGAAAGGAATATTGGCCAACCCGATGCATCCATACACTAAAGCACTGTTAAATGTTATACCTGACCCAGATCCATCGAATCGATTTACAATTAAGAAGGTTCCCGCTGGTGAGCCGCCGAATTTATTAAATCC
>JAWCKO010000099.1:0-737 GCA_038851915.1 Bathyarchaeia archaeon | reverse complement strand
TATATGTGACGTTAAAGAACCCCCTGTAATCGAAATCGATGGGAACCATTATGTGAAGTGTTGGCTCTATGGTCGTACTTGATAGAGAATGCGTTGAAATAGCTATTGGAGCTTTTCTCTTAATCACGAGCTTCCTCATATCTCTCTTTATGGTAATTGGCATCTTAGACCCATCGTTTTCCCTCTCATTCTTCGCATTTTCAGCTTCGTTTGTAGGTTTACTCTTAGGCTTCCATGGACTGTACGGGCTGGTTTTAAGATATAAAAAGAAGTAGCGTTTTAACCACTGACCTCTACATCTATATGGAAAGCCTAATTTTTAAGGAAAACTATATATCGTATAAATTCTATCTTTAAATCTCATGCCCTGCAGTAAACGTGATATCGAGAAAGACCTGGTCTTCTGCCCATATCTCTTAGGCTGTGTTAGAAAAAAGGCTCCAATATGCGATATCTGCACATGGAACAATCCATCTAAAGAAGAAGAGCTGTACCTTAAGTTTATGAGGCACCTTAAAGAGGTGAGCGCTAATTTAGCTAGGGAAACTCCGATTCAAATAGATGAATTCTGGTGGGAGGTTAAAATCAAGCCTACTGAAGCCAAGGCTCCTGCGGGTGAGATTGAAGCGGAAATTGAAACTATCGGTAAAGCTGAATCGGAAAGTAAGCCTGAGGAGGCGGTTAAACAACCTAAACCATCTCTTGCTATAGACTATCACCTCAAACGTTTAAGCGAA
>JAWCKO010000098.1:0-4994 GCA_038851915.1 Bathyarchaeia archaeon | reverse complement strand
AAGGCTTACGCATATTAGCGGTCCTCTAGATGGGGCAGCAGTCTTCAAAATCAAAGTTTTAGATAATGGATCTGGCGTTCCAGAACGGAATATTCCCCTAGCATTCGGTAAAGTACTCTACGGCTCAAAGTATAAGCTTAAGCAGATGCGTGGAGCATTCGGCTTAGGAGGGAAAATGGCTATACTCTACGGTCAGATAACCACTAATAGGTCTGTCAGAATAATCTCAAGCACGGGAAGCTCACATTTATACGAGTATGTACTCACCATAGATATTCAGAAGAATGAACCCAAGATATTAAGTAGAAAGAACTATGAAAACGTGAACAATTGGAGGGGTATTCTCATAGAATTCTACACGGAGGGAGACTACTATAGGTCTTCGTCTAGAATAATAGATTATCTCAAGCAGACGGCCATGGTAAACCCATATGCAGAGATCACCTTTGTCGATCCAAGAGGCTACCTACATCTATTTGAAAGAGGTGTTAATGAAATGCCTCCAGCACCCAAGGAGACCCTTCCACACCCTTACGGCGTTGATGTTGAGGCATTAAAGAGAATTATAACGTATACCAAGACCAAGTCTTTAACAGAATTTATGACTACTCACTTCCACAGAGTTGGGAAAGCTACAGCATACAAGTTTATCAACGAAGCTGGTTTAAACCCAAGCATGAATCCTAAAAAACTAAGCCAAGAAGATATAGTTAAACTTGTAAATCGCATGAAAGACTTCAAAGGCTTCCTTCCACCGGATGCATCGTGTCTTTCACCTCTAGGTGAAAGATTACTTAAAGCTGGTATAGAGAAAGAGCTTAAACCTGAGTTTGTAGCTGTTACTCAGAGAAAACCCTCCTCATACTCGGGATACCCGTATATAGTTGAAGTCGGCATAGCCGACGGGGGAAGCATACTTAAACCAAGTATAACTCTGTATAGATTTAGCAATAAGATACCTCTGCTCTATGATGAAACTAGTGACGTCAGCTGGAAAGTCGTAAATGAAATGATAGATTGGAGTAGGTATAAAGTCGACATGGCCATAGACCCTGTAGCCGTTATAGTTCACATATGTTCAACAAAAATCCCATATAAAACAGTCGGCAAGGAGTTTATAGCTGATAGACCTGAAATCGAACATGAAATACTCAACGGCGTTAGAATAGTAGCTCGGCAACTAATGCTTCACCTATCTAGAAAGAAGCGTGTTCAAATGGAGCGGGCACGTTTAGAAGTTTTCGGCAAATATTTAGACAAACTCGCATTATTCAGTGCTAAGCTCAGCGGTAGGAAGAAGCCTCCAGATTTAAAGCCTCTGCTAACGAAGATTGCCAAGCTCAACTTGGTGAAAGAAGAGCAGAATATTGAAGGTGAGAAGCTTGAGGAAACACCCATTATAAAGGTGAAGAGCTATGAGAAAGCGTAAGAGTGTGAAAAGCTCCATTAAGCTTTCAGACTTCAAAGCCAAGTCTAAAACTGTAGAGAAGAAGTTTAAACCACCTAGGGAAGAAGAAAGGATGAAAATGGTCCTTGAAAAGTTTCGGAAGTTGGGTGAAGACATTTATTATAAGCTTGAAGCTGGAGAGTTTCCATATCTTAAAATCCCAAGCCGTTCAACTAAAAACATAATATATGATTCCAGGCTTAGACAGTTTGTACTTGGAGACCGCTTCTTCGTAAGAAGCGCTAGAAACATCAGACACTTAAGACCGTTAACTCAACTAGTGTGGGTTGCCTACACAGCTAACATACTCTGCAATATGGATAAGACCTCAACACTTAGAGACATATACTACATGGCTCAGGCAGACAACATAGACTTCAACGATCAACAGGAAAGCGATGAAGTCATTACAGAGCTTGAAACGGTTTTAGGTGTCGCTAGAGAGGAATTCAATATTTTTCCCGAAGAAAGGTCTGCGATATTCGGCGATTTAACCATAGAGTATACAGTTAGAGACTATAAAGGGGTTAGAGTAAACCTTACAATGCATCCGGATGGATTGGTCATAGGTCCAACCCTTACACGTGCAGACTTCATCCACTGTGAAGCGGATAAAGTCATAGTTATCGAGAAGGGGGCTATGTTTACACGATTCATCGAAGAAAAAGTACATAAGAAGTTTAAAGCTCTACTCATCCACACGGCTGGCCAGCCTCCAAGAGCAACTAGACGTTTGATCAGAAGGTTGAATCTAGAGCTTAACCTGCCAGTGTACGTTTTCGTCGATGGAGATCCCTGGGGGATGCACATAGCCCAAGTCATACTCTCAGGTTCAGCCAGGGCCGGTCATATACCTGAACTTGCTACTCCAGATGCTGTATGGGCGGGGGTTTACGCATCAGACATAGTGAAGTACAAGCTTCCAAGCGATCAGTTGACTAAAATAGATCTTAAACGCCTCGAGGAGCTCAAGAGGGATCCTAGGTATAAGGATGAAATTTGGCAAAAGGAAATAGCTACTTTTCAGAGGATTAAAAGAAAGTCTGAACAGGAGGCCTTCAGTAGATATGGATTAACATTCATAGTCAGCAACTATTTACCTCAGAGGCTTAAAGAGTTAAACCGCAGGTAATCTCCGACCGACTCGTTTTCGAAGGATTGGAGCCTTTATAATTCCAATCTCGTACTTTCACCTGTGGCTCTAAACTTCTAGCTTTAGATGAAGTAGGCAACCTGAAGTAGTCGTATTCAAATGGTTAGAAGCCACAGGACGGTACAGTTTCCAAGACGAATTAACTGGGCTGATGACCATGATTTCCCACCTTATTGACTAGAGGAAAATCAAAATTCGAAAGATCTTAGAAACATTAAAAAACCCCGCGCTATACTTTAACTCGTAGTTCTTTGAATGCCGGGATGGCCGAGTGGACTAAGGCGCAGGCCTGGAGTCCCGCCTAGAGGCCCGTGAGCCTGTGGGCCCTCCGGGCCCTCGTGGGTTCAAATCCCACTCCCGGCGTGACGACTTTAGGAATTCGGATTCTACTAATATTGATGCAACTGATGATGGAGGCTCTGGCATGTATGAGCCATTCGATCTATGGCTTTTTAACTGTTAAGACGACAGTTGTGAAGAAAGGTAAGAGACTACACGTGTATTTCTGAGACAACGGAGAAGACGGTGTAAGGAGCCACACCAAGTGCATAAGCTTAAACTCAACCATATTGGATTGCTCATCCAACGTGGTGACGCATCAGCAGACGTATGCAAATCGTCTCTGAAAAAAATTAATAATTGATTGGAGCAGTAGATAGGTTGATGTACGATTTAAGAGGGGGATTCGTGAAAAAAGCCGCTACCTTTATTGCAATATCGTATTTTATCGCATTCATCTTGGATGTACTTGCCACATATGGATTGCTACCACTTATGCTATGGGGCTTTCTAAGGATGTGGAGTGTTACAATATCTACTGCAATATGTTTAACGCTATTCAAAGAAGGCGTTTCTTCATCAACCTGGAAGTATTTGAAGTTCTCGATTAAATCGGTTAAGCTCTACTTGCTTTCACCGTTCATGGTCTACTTAGCTCTAGGAGTCTACATAGCTATAGCTTCATCAGTTGGCCTCTTCGACTTCTCAGCATACGTAGAGTTGATAGCCGAAGAGATTGTAAAGACCTCAGGTTTAACTAAAGAACAGGTGATAAACCTAGCTACTTCTTCAGCTTTTACTCAAATTGCTTCAGCTTACCTTGCCGCGATAACAGTAAATGTCATATTCGCTTTAGGTGAAGAGATCGGTTGGAGAGGCTACCTCTATAATCTTCTCGGCTCTAAACCTACGTTTAAAACCACGCTGATAGTAGGGACCGTATGGGGGCTATGGCATGCATCAGCGACTGTTCTCTTAGGGTACAACTATCAAATTAACAGACTGGTTGGAATAGTATTCTTCACGGTGCTTACCGTACTTTTCACATACCCACAGCTTTTGCTAACATATAAGGCTGAAGGGAACGTTCTACCAGCATCATCCCTACACGGGGCGGTGAATGCACTATGGGGGTTGACAGTAATCGCAACTAGACTGCCAAAGGAATTCGGAGAAATAGTACTGGGTCTTGGCATTACAGGCATCATTACGTGGATAATCATAGATTTAACCTTTTACATAGTAGTGAGAAAAGCGTTATCAAACCGAAGCCCAAGTCAAATAGCTTTTCATCCTCTAAGCAAAAAAGAAACTAAGTAGCAGAAGAATTATTGCAAAGTAGCCGATTCTATTCTCAGAAGCTTCAGTCTTCTCCTCCTGAACTAGGTACATCAGCATCCTCTTTGAACACAATCCTTTCCATGACCTTTCGAGACGACTTTATTCCTCCAGCTATTGGGAAGGGTTTCTTTAGCGAGTAAACATATGGTATGGCTATGTCGACTTTATCACTTTCTTGTACAGCTTTAATTATCTTCTTCGTCAACTCATACATTATTCTCGGTCTTTCTGTAGCAATTGTCATAAACCGTAGCCTCATGAATACGCCGTACCAATCTGACACATCGGCACGGATATAAGGCTCTTGCCCAGTTGCTTTAATGATATCTGCCGTTACTTCTTTAGCCGCATCAAGAAGTATTCTTTCAGCCTCATCCCAATCGGAGTCAAAAGTAATCCTTAAAACAAATTCATCGAGTATATATGCTGGTCCTGTCTTCTCATCACTTTTTTCAAACCTCTTACGGAAGAGCTTAATTAATTCCTCCTGTTCCTTAGGCGTATAGTTGATGATCAGCGTACTGAAGAGTAAAGCATTAGGTATAAGTATGGTTCTATTCGCCGGCTCTTCGCTTCCAACACTTCCACCGACTTGGTTAAGCACGGTATAGAGTGGTGAAACAGCTATTACGTCACCTACTAAACCATACGAGGGCAGTTGTACTCGGTCACCAACGGTAAAAGGACGAATAATTGATATAAGTAGCCAGCCAGCTAACCCACTGACAGGACCCTGTAAAGACCATCCGAGGAACATTCCCCCGAAAGCTGCAA
>JAWCKO010000097.1:3547-5043 GCA_038851915.1 Bathyarchaeia archaeon | reverse complement strand
TTAAAGAAGGAATTAGGTCTAGACGTTAGAGTGGCTTCAATCGGGCCGGCCGGTGAAAACCTTGTCAAATACGCAAATATCATAAACGATAGGGGTAGAGCTGCCGGCAGGTGTGGGCTTGGAGCAGTTATGGGCTCGAAAAACCTTAAAGCCTTAGCCGTTAAAGGCTCGGTTAAATTGATCCCGGCGGCTGAAGAGGATAAGCTTGCATCCTATGTGAAGAAGCTTTACGTGACTATTAGAAGCCACCCCACAGTTCAGATATATTCATCCTACGGTACCGATGGAATTATGAGCATGATGTACGAGTACGGAGACGTGCCTATAAAACACTTCACAGAAGGAGTATGGAGTGGGATTGAAAACATCTCTGGAGAAGCTATGGCTAAGAGGGTTTTAAAGAGGAATTGGGCTTGCTTCAGATGCCCAATAGCATGCGGTAGAATAGTTGAAGTGAAAAATGGTTCATATAAGACAGAGGAGGGTATGGGTCCCGAATATGAAACAGTAGCATCGCTTGGGGCCCTATGCTTAAACGATGATATTGAAGCCATAGTTAAAGCCAACGAGCTGTGTAATAGATATGGGATAGACACTATAACAACTGGCGTTTCAATAGCATTCCTTATGGAGTGTTGTGAGAGGGGTTTAATATCGAGAGAGGTTGACGGTTTAAAGATAGGATGGGGAGACCCAGATTTAATTCTAAAGCTCATAGGGAAAATAGCCTTCCGTGACGGTGTTGGAGCCTTCCTTGCTGAAGGCGTTAGAAATATGTCTGAAAAACTTGGAGGGGAAGCTAGACGGATAGCCATGCATGTTAAAGGATTGGAGATCCCTATGCATGATCCTAGAGCCTTTAAAGGTATGGGTCTTCAATACGCCACTTCCCATAGAGGAGCATGCCACCTTAGAGGGGAAGTGTTCATAATAGAGCAGGGTGAGCGTATACCAGACTTAGGTTTACATGATCGGGTTTACCGTTTCGACTTGGAAGCTAAACCTAGAGTTGTTAAGATTATGCAGGATTGGCATGACGTTTTAGATTCACTCATTCTATGTAAATTTGCATTCATTCCTCCGGCTGCTGTAGCAGCGATTCTATCAATGGCTACAGGTCGACATACGACTGTTAAAGAGCTTACTGAAGCTGGTGAGAGAATATATAATCTTAAGCGAATAATCAATGTTAAAAGAGGTGTAACGGCTAAAGACGATACTCTCCCCCATAGGCTTCTTAAAGAAACTCTTAAAAACGGTGGTGCTATGGGCCAGGTAGTTGAACTGGAGAAGATGTTGCCAAAGTACTATGAGCTTAGAGGATGGGATCCAAAAACAGGTTGGCCAAAGAAGGAAACATTGGAAGCATTTGACTTGGGAGATGTTGCAGATGAGTTGGAAAAAATGGGAAGGTTGCCACACTAAGTATGGAAGGGAAATAGTTTTTGTAGTGCTTATTATAGCTTTTTTAGGTGATAAATTAAATTTAAATGGAT
>JAWCKO010000097.1:0-3537 GCA_038851915.1 Bathyarchaeia archaeon | reverse complement strand
TGCCAAAGTACTATGAGCTTAGAGGATGGGTGGAGGATGGTGTGCCAAGCAAGGAAAGACTTACACAGCTTGGCTTGAAAGACGTCGCCGAGGAACTCAAGCTTTTAAAGAAGTCTTAGGCTTCTAATGTTTTCCAATATCTATTTCTTCCTGTTCTTCTTCCTCCCTACCTGCTCTAAGTATGAGGATTGAGGAGAGAGACATCGCTACTACGAGTAGGATGGATACTAGGATTATAGTGTTCCTAATCGCTTCATAGTAGTACGTGTATGCGTATCGTGGAAGAGCTATAAACCAGAGATAGTAGAGGAGTACTGTGAAGAGGATCAGGTTAACGGTTAAAAAAATGTGTCTAGCCTCCATTCTCAAAACTGTTCACCTTTACAGTAAACCACTCCTTTCACCCTCGTAATGAAGTTGACGCACGTGAAGCACTCTAAGAACGATATTGTCGTCTTCTTCACGGGGCATTCTACGGCTTCCTTCTTCATCCTCCCCAAGAGTTTAGGGCTAAGCCCCTTCACATCTTCGAGAAGATCCGTATTAACCTTCATAGGCTTCTTTAGAGATTTAACTTCAACCTTATACTTCTCCCCGCTCAAAGGCGACCTCGGCACATACTACGCTCTTCCTTTAGATAAATTTATCCGTTGTTTCACTCCTTCTATTTAATAAAGAGATGTTGAATCCTGTTGAGCACATAAAGGTCAAGCCGAAAATGACTGTTTCCACGCTTTTAAAAGAATTTGGAAACGGCTCTTTCACAGCTAGAAGGCTCTATGAAGCGTATCAGATACTCGATCTAATGTCGAAGGATTACAGCTGCCTAAAGTTTTTAACGGTTGCTGGAGCAGTTGTCCCCGGAGGTTTAAGGTTTACAATATCTACGATGATCAAAGCAAGGCTATTCGACGCTGTGATCACTACGGGTGCTAATTTGACGCACGATCTACTTGAAGCATTCGGCGAGAAGCATTTTAAAGGAAGCGCCTACGTTGACGATTCAGAGCTTGAAAGGATGGGTTTAAGCCGAATATACGACGTCTACGTTAAAACCGGGAGTTTTCTAATACTGGAGAAAAAGCTTAAGGGCATCCTAGAAACCCTTCCAAGAAAAGCCATGAGTAGTAGGGAGCTTCTGAATAAGCTGGGTAGCTGTATTTCAGATGAACACTCCATTCTTAGGACTTGTAGCACCATGAACGTACCGGTATTCTGTCCAACGCTTAATGACAGTATTCTCGGTCTACACATCAGTATGTACAGCCGCAACTCCGACTTCAAAGTAGACCTCTTCCAAGACCAGATGGAATTGCTCGACCTAATATGGAGTTCCGAGAAAACCGGAGCACTTATATTAGGCGGAGGCGTCCCGAAAAACTACCTTAATCAAGCCGTTATGACTGCTGGAAAACCCCTCACATACGTCGTCAACATATCTACGGATAGGCCTGAGTATGGAGGTCTATCCGGTGCAACTCCAGATGAAGCTATAAGCTGGGGTAAAGTTAAAAGGGAGTCTTACAGAGTTGTTGTCCCATGCGATTTCACAGTAGCTTTACCGATTTTAGCGGTGGCTCTTATTGAAGATGGGGAGGTGTAAAATTGCCTAGACTTATAGTTCAACCCATTGGGTTAAGAATACAGACCGGGGAAAATGAGACGATTCTAGAATCCCTCAGAAGAAGCGGCATAGTTCTTCCAAGCACATGCGGTGGTTTAGGTACGTGTGGTAAATGCGTCGTAAGAGTTGTTAAAGGAAAGCCTTCGCCTCCATCTGGGCAGGAATTTAAACTACTCGGTAAAAAGCTTTCAAACGGTTTTAGACTGGCTTGTCAAACGAAGACCCTTGAAGATGTTGAAGTGGAAATCCCAACGGAGAATGCGGTGCACTTCTATAAAGTCGCTATTGAAGGTGTAGAATCACCTATAGTGGTTAATCCAGCGGTTAAAGAGGCCGTGGTTGAAGTTAGAAAATCGACTCTATCAGACCTTAAATCGGACTGGGATAGAGTTCTAGAGGCTTTAAAGTTTGAATCTTACACGGCTCCGCCGCTTAAAGTTCTGAGAAAGCTTCCATCCGTTTTAAGGGAAAGCGTGTGGAGTGTTAGAGTAGTATACCATAGAGAACTCGGCGTATTAGATGTTCTACCCGTCGATAGTGTTAAGGGGGTTTATGGCATCGCCGTAGACATTGGAACCACTAAACTCGTAGCATACCTTGTAAATTTGAAAACAGGTAAAACTGAGACCGTTAAATCCATGTTAAACCCTCAGATAAGCTTCGGAGAAGATGTAATATCCAGGATAACCTATGCTTCAGATTACGAGAAGACTGTTCAGCTTCAGAGGGTTGCCGTTGGAGGTATCAACCAATTGACGGAGGATGTTTGTAAAACCGTTAATATTTCTCCTCAAGACATATACGAGGTTGTAGCTGTTGGAAATACAGCTATGCATCACATATTCCTTGGAATACCTCCTAAAACCCTTGGACTAGCCCCCTTTACTCCAGTAGTACAGGATTCCATCAACGTGAAGGCGTCTGAAATAGGTTTAAACGTAAACGAGTCTGGAAACCTATATCTTCCACCGGTTGTAGCTGGATTCGTAGGAGCTGATGCTGTTGCAGATGCTCTTGCAACTAGAATGTACGAGTCTAGTGAGCCGTGTGTAGTTGTAGACATCGGGACGAATACGGAGATAATCTTGAACAACGGTAGAGCCATCTACGCGTGTAGTTGCGCCTCTGGACCCGCCTTCGAAGGAGCCCGTATAAAACACGGTATGAGGGCTGGCTTAGGGGCAATAGAGTCGGTTTACATTGATTCTGAAGCTGTGAAGTATAGTGTGATAGGTGGTGGGAAGCCAATAGGGATATGCGGTTCAGGTATTGTAGACGCTTTAGCATCGCTTTTAGACGCTGGTCTCCTAAGTAGGAACGGTAGGTTCAACGTTTCAAAAGCTCCAGACCTCTTCATAAAATCCGGTGGAGATTACGAGCTTATATTAGCCGGTTCTGAAGAAAGCGGTACTGGAAACGCTATAACGATAACTCAGAGGGATGTTAGGGAGGTTCAATTGGCGAAGTCTGCAATAGCTACGGGTTTAACTTTACTTATGCGGGATGCGGGGGTTAGCGTTGAAGAACTATCTACGGTCTACTTAGCCGGGTCATTCGGCTCCTACATAAACCCTAGAAGCTCTGTTAGAATAGGTTTGCTTCCCAAAGTAGACTTAAGCAGGGTTAAAAGCGTAGGGAATACGGCTGGTATAGGAGCGAAAATGTGCCTAATATCCTACGAAGAGAGGGTTAAAGCTGAAGATTTAGCTAAACGTATAAAGTTCATAGAATTCTACATTAAACCTGATTTTACTAAGATTTTCCTAGGGAATTTAAACTTTCCAGCGTGATATCTCTGGTTGATTTTCAGTCATATTCAAGTAACACTTAAATAAAATCGTATTCGATTTGCCGTTTACTTCAAGGCTAACTTTTACATATCTGTAGTCATCAATGTTTATATTTATGTATTC
>JAWCKO010000096.1:0-5090 GCA_038851915.1 Bathyarchaeia archaeon | reverse complement strand
GCTTGAAGTAGAAAGTGAAGGACATGCCTTCCTAGGAGCTCTTCAAAGCATTTTTCTTGAAGACCCTAGAGTCGAATTTGTAGGGTATAATATCCCCCATCCGTTGATACCTAAAGCCACGTTTACACTAAAAGTTGTTCCAGGTAACGATGTGGGTACTGTTTTAAAAGACGGTGTGAAAAATCTGAACAGTAGACTTAAAGAACTTGAGGATCGCTTCCTTGAAGCCTATGGAAACGTTGAGAAGTAGCATTAAGAGGCTTGACATTTGAAAAACGTTGAAGGTATTCTTCGAGATAAAGGGTTGGCGAGTTTCGGAGACTCCCTAGTTAATTTTCTCTTTAGTCTAGCAGTTACGAAGAGTTTAGGTAAACCTACTGGTTTGAGGATGGATAATAAAATACTCGCTGAAGCCGTTAAAAGGTCCAGGTTGAAAAGTCTTATACCTAGGAGGACTGATAGAAAAGCTGCAGGCGACTATGCTGAGGCCATAATAGCCTACGCATGGCTTGAAGGAGTTATGACTACAGATGGATTTATAAAGATGCTTATGAAAGACCTTGACAACCCTGTCAATGCGTTTAAGAACATTATAGAGAAGATTTTGGAGGATTTAATGGAGCATGCCGATAAAGACCGTTAAGAGGGAGATTAGAGTTTTAGGTTTAACCAAAGTACTGCTAGCTCATAGGATAGATGTCGTAGGCGTAGTGTACAGAGGGTCTTCTATTATGGATGGCCTATTGTACTTCAAAGCTGAAGAAGTTGAAAGATACGGGCTTCCGAAACTCATTAGAGAGAACAAACACTTTAAACAGTTGAGGGTCTTAGTCTTAAAGTCTGAAGACGGGTTTAACTGTGAAGAACTTTGGAGGGAAACCAGCATACCCGTCTTATGTTTAGGAGAATGCAACGACACAAAATCCTATGGTGTAGATAAAGAGAACACCCTTAGAATACTTCGCATGATTTCGAAGGGCAATGGCGAACCAGAGGCTTTAAAAGTTGCTTCCAAGCTTAAATCCGCCTTAGAGAAAAAATTTAAAAGAGGCTAATATTTCTTTCTTCAGAGAAGGAAGTTGATGGAATTTTGTCCCAAGTGTGGAGCAAGAATGGCGATTAAGCGTACAGATGAAGGTGTGAAGTTAGCATGTCCTAAATGCGGATATGAAGAACTTAGGAAGGTTAAAACTCTACAAGCTAAATATGAAGATCAAGCTAAGATGTCAAAGGAAACGTTAATCGTCATACCGAAGGAAAATGAAGATTTATCTACACTGCCCACTATGGACGTAGAATGCCCTAAATGCGGATATGGAAAAGCATACTGGTGGATTATGCAAACTAGAAGTGCAGATGAAGCACCGACGCAATTCTTCAGATGTAAGAACTGTGGATACGTGTGGAGAGAATATGCATAAATAGTACTACTAAAGAGGATACGATTTATAATGTCAAAGTACGATTGTTAGCTTTTCACTCTTATAAGCTTCGGTCTACCCATAATCATCCAATATTCCACTTCAACTGAGGGCTTTACTTTATCTAAAAGATCAGTTTCAATGTTCGCCACTTCTAAGACTTCAAAGTTCTCTAAATCCATGATTTGAACCGTATTTCCGCCGACGGATATTACTTGGCCATTACGTTTATCTATTATAGGTACGTCTACTTTAGCATCTACGGGTGATACTATACTTCTCTTAACACCGTCGAAGACCCCTATCGCTACTAGTCTAACTTTAGCACTTCCATGCTTGCCTGGTTTAGATTTCTCAATAGTTACAACCCTGGATGGTTCACCATCTACAAGTACATACATGCCTTCTTTAAGAGTGCCGATTTCAGCTGGTCGACTCATCGCATACACCATCATAAAGATTATCAGCAATACCTTCTTAAATCTTCCGACGAAAAAATTTCAGCTTTGAGAGAAAGCCTATTGTAAGTATTCAAAACTTTCATAATAGCCTCCTCAATTGCTATCGATGCACCAAGATATATGATGTGGCTGAAGCAGCCGAACTTACAATCAGAAGATCCGAAACCTCTAAGTTGAGGATTATAAAGTTCGATGTTCTCAATTTCCTTAGCAACCAGACATTCAACTTTATCTACTGTCTTGCATACTATTATCCCTTCTATGGAAACATTCTTATTTGAAAGTAGGAAGTCTATATGCCACTTAATCTTTTTAGAATTTGATAAATGTCTCTTAAGACGGTTTTTAAGATTCTGAGCCTTAGATCCGAGGGCAGATCCGACGTAAACGTAGAAACCTTCATTAAATCTTACGTAGCCTAAAGCTCCTATTCTAACTGTAGAAGGTTTCCAAACTCTCAAAATCAAACTGTAACATCCTTTATCATCTATCTTTCCTCGGTCAGACATCCATCATCTTCTCCGAAAAGAAACTTACAGTCTTCAATTACGAAACATTTAATCTAAGAGGCTTAAAACAGTGATTATTCTGTTTTCCCATTTATTTTAATCCAATCAAACCGGGGTGAAAGACCTATAAGCATTAAACCTTCTAAAACCTCCTTAAACATCCAGTATGGGTCTTCTTTTTCAAGAATTAGAACCTTACCTCTTTTAAGAGTATTGAAATGCCTCCTATCTCTTGTTATTAGCACCGCTTCCTTTGATTCTACAAACTGGCGAATGAAATCATCCTCCACATTTGGAGGATATATATCGGTTAAATGGTAAACGTTAGCATATCCTAGAACTTTAAGATAGGCTTTCATATAGTATGGGATCATGACATCGAGAACTATTACTGGTTCCTCCATTCTTAGGATGAAGAATGGAATGCGAATAAATAAATTTTGTACACTTTTTTATATAAAAAAATCTACTGATTTATACTTGACCCGCGCCGACCAGAGGTTGAATAGAAACACCGAATTGTGTTTCATATAGTTTGGCGTATAAGCCTCCCCTGCGTAAAAGCTGTTCATGAGACCCCTCTTCAATTATTCTACCGTTATCTAAGACTATTATTCTATTTGCGAGTTTAACTGTCGCAAGTCTATGGGCGATAATCATACAGGTTCTCCCTTTTAGAAGTTTAACCATAGCTTCTTGAATCATAGATTCTGTTCTCGAATCTAAACTGCTAGTAGCTTCGTCGAGTATTAGAATTTTCGGGTTTTTGAGCATAGCTCTTGCGAAACTTATAAGTTGCCTCTGACCCACCGAGAGGTTTTCACCACCAGGAGCCACTATTGTGTCATAGCCCTGAGGAAGACTCTCTATGAGTTTTTCAAGACCTAATGATCTAATAATATTTTCAACTTGTTCTCTAGATGCTTCTGGAAAGCCAGCTCTAATGTTTTCGAAAACCGTATCATTGAAAAGTATCGGCTCCTGAGGCACTAGAGCTGTTGCCTTACGTAGAGAACTGAGAGTGAATTCTCTAAGATCATGGCCATCAATCAATATGCAGCCTTTCTGAGGATCGTAAAGTCTCAATATGAGGTTTGCAAGCGTTGTTTTACCAGCGCCAGTAGGGCCAACGATTGCTAAGATCTCTCCAGCTTTAACTTTAAAGCTTATGTTTTCGAATACCGTGTTTGAATCATAGCTGAAGCTGACGTTTTCAACAGCTATTTCACCATTGTTAATCTCTAAATCCTTAGCATACGGAGTGTCTTTGACAACTGGCTCCGTGTTTAAGAAAATGTAGACTCTTTCAGCCGCGGCAAGAGCAGACTGAAGAGTTGTATAGAACATTGTGATCATCATTATGGGTCTGAAGAAAGACTCAGTGTAACCATAAAAGGCTAAAAGACCACCTATAGTAAACTCATGTGAAGCAATAAGTAGACCACCATAACCTATCAGTATTGCAAAAGAGAGAGCTCTAACAGAGTCTAAAGATGGACGTATAAGTGAAGATACTAATATCGCTTTCACCCTTGTAGCCATTGTTTCGCGGCTTATACGTTCAAACGATTGCACATCTATATTCCTACGCTCCGTAAATGCTTGAGCAACCCTAGCGCCAGATACGCTTTGTTCAACGCTACTAGTCAACTGACTTACTTTAACCCTAGTTTCCCTGAATACTTCACGAGCCTTCTTGGCAAAAAACCTCGTGAGAAGAAACATTATGGGTATCGTTGATATAACAGCTAATGTAAGCGTCAAATGCATATTCACCATCATATATATGGCACCTACTATCGAAGAGGCACTTACCAGAAACTCTATAGCACCCATTGTGACAATTTCACCTATCGCCGCTATATCGTTTGTCACCAAGGAGATTATTCTACCAGATGGTCTTTGAGTCACATAATGTACATCGATCTCCATTAGATGCTGGAATGTTTTACGCCTTAAATCGAATAGAAGTTTCTGGTTTAGGTAAGCTGTTAAATACCTTCTGAACGCCGTTAAAAGAGCGCCAGCAGCAATAGCGAGGATGGTTAAAATCGTATAGAAGGCTAAGGCATTAGCATCCATAGCCATAATTCCATTATCTATGATTAGTTTGCTAAGATAGGGCGTTATCATGTTTAAACCAATAGAAACTATTGAGATCAAAATAATGGCTAAAATTCTAAGCTTCATCGGTGCTAAAATTTTGAGAAACCATTTAAGTAGGGTGGATGTTGGAACCTCAACCGGTTTTTCATCCGTGGCTCTTTCAGCATGATGCATAATATGCCAACCCATGTTTACACCCCCGCAGACCCAAGTATCTGGGATTTATATATTTTGGTATATAACCCGTTTTTAGCTATTAACTCATCATGAGAACCATCCTCAACCACACGTCCATCGTCGAGAACCACTATTCTATCGGCAAGTTTTAAAGTGGATAAACGTTGAGTTACTATGAAAACAGTCTTGTCTTTTATAAGTTCCTTTAAAGCTTCACATATCTCCTTTTCCGTTTCAGAGTCTACGCTTGACGTAGAATCGTCAAGTATTAGAATTTTCGGGTTTAGTATTAAAGCTCTAGCAATAGCTAATCTCTGCCTTTGACCGCCAGACAATGTTACGCCGCGTTCCCCTACAATAGTCTCGTATTTTTCGGGCAGACTCATTATAAAGTCATGAATACGGGCAATTTTAGA
>JAWCKO010000095.1:0-5163 GCA_038851915.1 Bathyarchaeia archaeon | reverse complement strand
TGTTACCTTCCCCTCTAGGACTTCGATTGATTCTTCTTGTAATCTCTTGAGAATGAGAATTATAGCGCTGGAGTCTAACAGATGCATGATTATCCCCTCTCTCTGAACTCTCTTATACCTCCAACAATTTTCTCATTGGGTATTCTCGCGAAGAACCTTCCCAGTTCTCCAGCTACCTCCCGAAGCTTTTCCATCTTTCTCCTTCTAATTTCTTCTTCAAGAGCCCTTCTAACAACATCGCTAACTCTAATCTCATATTTTTCAATCTCCTCCTTAAGCTCCCTAGGAATTCTCACACTTATGATTACATCAGACATATTACATCAATATAATACTAAATGCTTCGAGATATAAGTATTACAGATGACTTCAACGAGAAGACGGATAACAAAGTCGAGTAGTACTATCTAGCAGGGTAACCGTCGGTGTACGTAGCTTGAAGGCTCTCTTGACAGCTGTGAGTAAGCACCACGTATATATAAGGACGCCTTTATAGAAGTATAAAGGCTGAACACCTCTGGCACAATCTCTCCGATGAAAATTTCAAACTCTAAATTATGGAAGACTTTTAAAAATGAATTAAACTCAGACATTTTTATAGAAGTTAGACGTAGTTTACATTCATACGTCGCTCTTTTGGCTTACGATAAGAATTCTACTAGACCTCGTCTCATGGAATTCTTCTCTTCCGGAGGAGCCAAAGACATCCATTACTTTAAGTCCTACCTTAGAAAGGAGGCTTTTCAATTCGTTTAAATCATAAATTCTATGCTCAACAATTGTTTCACGTATTTTCCCCTCGCCCTTACCTATGAGCACCCAATTACTTCTAATTTTCTTCCTACTCCAGTTTAAGTTCCGCTCCTCTAGAACATAGAAGCTATTTGTTTCATCCCAGCTCCTATCTCGGAAGTTCCTAATAATCCATCCCGCGTTCACGGTTTCAAGGACGAAAATTCCATTAGGCTTCAGTATTCTCGATACTTCCCGTAGAACCAGTTCATTCTCTTCATCGTTGAAGTATCCGAAGCTTGTGTAGAAGTTTATTACGTTGTCGAAAGATTCCGATTTAAAAGGTAGTCTTCTCATATCTCCTTGAATCGGGTTTAAATTTTCATAACGGCCTTCTCTTCCGCTCTTCACTATAAGAGTGTGAAGAAAATATTTGCTTAAGTCGTAGCTCACGACAAATGTGAAGTGGGAAAGCGGTATTGAATGTCTTCCTACACCGCAGCAAAGATCCAGTGTGACCCCTCTTCTCAGAGTTTCTTTTAGAAAAGAAACATCGTATTCCGTCATATCTCCATATTCGGAAAACTCCTCCACCCAAAATTCAGCCCATCTACCTTCAAACAAATCTCTATACCACATTTCACCCACCTTATCTATTTGTAGAAGCGACCCATAAACAATAGTTGATTGTGTGTACAGCAACCAAATCATATGGAGCTCGGTCTGTTAATGTTGGAGAACAATTTTCCCCATAATTAGAGAGGATTTATGGAGATGCTTTACCCTTAAATCCAACCTGCAATAAGTCTACCTGTAGCTTGTCTGGTCTCTTCTTCTAGCCCCGGGTCCTCCAAACTTCTTAGGCTCTTTTTTCCTCGGGTCTCCTACGAGTAGAGACCTATTGTATGCTAATATCTGTTTCTTAAGTGCGTTGCTTTTAGTCCATTTTACGAGCGCTTTAGCTATGCCCATGGCGGCTGCTTCAGCTTGACTCATAAATCCTCCGCCTTTAACGTCGACGTCTATGTTTACGTTGCTCCATACGTCTTTGCCTACTGTTATCAAAAGTTCCATTATTATGTTTCTGGCGGCTTCAGGCTGGTATGTTTCAATGGGAGTAGAGTTTATTCTGACTATGCCCTTCCCCTCTGTAAGGTAGACCCTCGCTACAGCGGTTTTACGATTACCAACCTCCAATATGAGAGACTTACTCTTCCTATGCTTCTCACTCATTACTCAGCCCTCCAGCCGATCCGGCTAGCCAGTTCACCCAACCTAAAATATGGGCCTTTAAGCTTATCTGCTTTAGCTTCTTCAATAACCTTAAGCTTCACGTTTTTAAAAGCCTCCGGGACACCGATATATACTTTAAGTCTTCTGAAGGCATTTCTACCTTTAAACTTGTCTCTAGGAAGCATTCCTCTGACTACATGTCTAAGTATTGTGTCCGGTCTACGTGAGTGGAATGGACCCTTCCTATACTTGCCGACCACAAGAAACTCCTTCCACTCTTTTAAAACCGAGTAGAAGTCTCCTGAAACTACGACGTTTTCAGCATTTACAATAGCGATTCTCTCCCCTTGGAGAAGTCTTTTAGCTACAATACTGGCGAGTCTACCCATTACGTGGTTTGAGCCGTCTATAACGGTGATTTCATCGCTAGACATGGAAGGTCACTCTACTATTTTGACGTGTGATCCCTCGGGGTTTAATTCTGCAAGCTCACTTACTGATAAGCATTTACATCCGGCCTTCTTAAGCTTGGCTTCAGCCGTCTTGGAAAAGCTCAATGCAGCCACGGTAATACTATGCGATATTCCACCTGAACCTAAAATCTTACCTGGAACTACAACGACTTCGCCTTCAGAAGTATGCTTTGAAAGTTTCGACAGGTTAACCTCCGCCATAAGATTCCTAGGTCTTTTAAGTCTTTCAGCGATATCAGCCCAGAGATTAGACTTACGGCCTAGTATTTGAAGAAACTTAATTGTATTTATCAATGTAGTATTCGACTTACGACGTCTAACCATGTTTAGACAACCCCAATTCATTCAACTGTTTCAAGAGAGTTTCACCTTTCAATTTAAGGATTTTACAAGCTTCAGATAGAACCCTCCACGCCGGTAGGGAACCAGTAGTCTCTAGGAAAAATATCAGCGAGTTTTTACTAAAATCAATATTAAGTGCATTCTGAGCGCACTTATCGATGCATTCATCGCATAAGTCGCATTCGAGAGGTTTCACTACGTATGCTTTACCGTTTTTAAGGGCGAACACTTTTTTATGGCATACGTCTACGCATAAGCCGCATCCCGTACATTTAGAATCGACGATTGAAATAACCGGGTAGTACTTGTACGTGCATCTAACAACCGGGGACCATTTAGCATGTTTAATAGCCTTCCCAAGCCTGGCATAAGCCTCAAGTTTGATCCTTTGCCCTGGGGCGAGTTTAACGATTGGAATTTTCTCATTTATGGGTTTAATCTCTGGATTAGCCTCGTGAAGTTTAAGATCTCAAGAGTAGACAACGGTTACACCGTTTTCCTTCCCCTCGACATCTAAAACTAGGACTGCGGAACACTTATGGCAGCCTGTTTCACTCCCACATTCACATTCCTCGGGAAGTACGTAGTAGTCTAAATCTGTTTTTAAAGGTATTAAACCGAGCCTATGGGCTAAAACCTCATCATACATGACTGATGTATTCTCAATTATGTAAACGTCGTCTACAGCCATAACCGGGACATCAGCCATCATGGTTCTTCTCAGAGAATTCATAAACCTTGGAGAAACCCCTCTAACTATGAAGTGTACTTCAGCGTAGCTCTTCTTCAAAATCTCTATCTGCAATACGCTGTCCTCCGGTTTACAGAAGAGAAGACATAAGCCTCCATATAATCTTTACTTTAACCGAATATGGAGGAATCTTTAAATCGAAGTTTGCAACATAGCTAAGCTAGCTATGTCTGAAGAAATCAAAAGTGAGGCTAAGATTAGTAGAGAGGAGAGGTGGGGTATAGCCCACATCTACAGTTCATCCAACAACACAGTAGTTCACATTACGGATTTAACTGGAGCTGAAACAATAGCCTTATGTACAGGCGGTATGTTCGTCGACGCAGATAGACTTCAAGGTTCTCCTTACGCAGCTATGCAAGCGGCTTCAGCTGCGGCTGAGATGGCTAAGGAGAAAGGTGTAACAGCGCTTCACATAAAGGTTAGAGCACCTGGAGGTATTAAATCTAAAGTCCCGGGACCGGGAGCTATGCATGCTATAAGGATACTAGCTAGAGCCGGTTTCAAAATAGGTAGAGTTGATGATGTTACACCTATTCCGCATGATGGATGTAGAAGGAAGGGAGGCCGTAGAGGGAGAAGACCGTAAAACTATATTTCCTCGGAAGATTCGAGTTCCCTTGAAACTTCCTCCATTTTACTTGCCACATGTACTGCTTCTATAGATGTTCTAATTGGATGCTTTGAGTCGTTAAATGGGCTATCTGACGCGTAGTGTATCGTGTTTTCCTCCCCAGATTTAACGATGTACGATGGCACTCTAACAACTCTATCGTTAACCGTTATATGTCCATGCGTTATAAACTGTCTAGCCTGATGGATAGTCTTAGCTAAACCGAGTTTGTAGACAAACGTTTGAAGCCTACGGTTTAATATATCCTCCAACGTCAGATCCAATACGTGGTCTAAATTGGCGGATTCTGAGAGTAAACCTATACGTTTAAGCCTATTTAATAGCATCATTTCAGCTTTAACTCTAACCTCCGGGGGTTGAGCTAAAAGCCCTCTAGCTATGGCTCTTATACGTGAAAGCTGAGTTTTATGCTTCCAAAGCTCACGTTTATTTCTAAGACCGTATTCACCTAAATAGCGTAGTTCAAGTTGAATAGCCTGCATATCCCAAGGCTTTTTAGGGGTTTCATACTTCCTCCGCCGCCTCTTAGGGTCACCCAAATTCCACACCTCTACCTACTAACCTTCTTCCTCTGAACACCTACGGTTCTACCAGTTCTACCGGTTGTCCTGGTTTTCTGACCCCTAACCTTCAAACCTAAGCTATGCCTCCAACCCCTCCAAGAGCGTATACCCTTCATGAAATCGATATCCTGTTTAACCCTAAGCTCTAGATCAGGTCCTATCAAATGTATATCTCTACCGGTTTCCAAGTCTTTACGTCTATTAAACATCCAGCTTGGAATATTCAATTTCGAAGGCTCTTTCAAGGCGGTTTCTAATTTCTTAAGCTCTTCATCGGATAGTTCACCTATGCGTCTATTCGGATCCACACCTATGCCTCTAGCTATGGCCAAGCCTAAGGTAACACCTACGCCTCTGATCCTTCTAAGCGCATAGGGGATCTTCTTAAACCCATCCAGGTCCGTATCCATTAAACGTACGATGTGTTTAAATTTT
>JAWCKO010000094.1:4945-5228 GCA_038851915.1 Bathyarchaeia archaeon | reverse complement strand
CTAATGTAAGCTTCACCTTCTTTAAATGAAGGTCCTGGAAAAGCCTTATCTCCGGCAGAGACTTTTTCATCATCTCTACTCTTAATATGGGGGGGGCAAGGTATCGATACTTGAACATTTTCACATCGGATCCATCTGTATTTAAGAATACGTCGTAGTACGTCCAGTCTGCAGATGTCAATGTAGACCTTCTGGCAAACTGTGCCACTACTCTCCCTTTGTTTGTGAAGAATTCATGTCCAGCTCTCTCAACATACCTTTTCTGCAGTAGAAGCGGGTAAAC
>JAWCKO010000094.1:2375-4935 GCA_038851915.1 Bathyarchaeia archaeon | reverse complement strand
TGGCAGAATAAAACTTCATCTGGGTATATTGGATTTATATTTATATGTGTTATCCATTCACATTCTCCCTAGAGAGGTAAAACCTCCCCTCTAATAGTTTCGAGTCTTAACACTAGGCTTCTAGGTCTACGGTAGAGGTTTTCCAGCATCCCTGAATATATCATTCCAGTTACTGTGCTCGGGTTGACTGTTTCACCGTAGCCAAATGCTAGATAGCATCCATTTCGACTTATCGACAAGTCTACTGGGCGGAATCCTTCTGGAACTGCGTAGAAGATTTCGCGTTCAAATGTTTCAGTATTCGCTAATTTGAGAAGTCTTCCATCCCAATAGTAGGTTTTTGTCCATCGTAGCTTAAGCAACAGGCTTCAACGTTAGCTTCATTGGTTAATTGCGTCATTGTCATTTCTTTAAGATTTATGAGGTAAAGTTGCCACCATCCAGTCCTATTGGAGATGCAGAGCAATTTTTCGCCCTTCTCATCCATCGAATTCTTGGTGAAATGTATGTGTACTGTATGCCCATATCCATCGCTTAAACGTGTAACCTCAACTCCGGTGTATCCATCACGATGGGTTTTAAAATCCAACTTAAAGACCCTACCAGCATAAGTGTTCAAATTTCCACCATCGTCTAAATGTTAGGTTGACGAAGCATAATTAAGCCTTTTCATTTCATGAATTTCAAATCACATTTTTATCGAAACAGTTTTAATAATGTGAACTGTAGACATAGTTGCAGTTTGAGGAAGGCGTTAATAGATGCATGTAATCATCCGTGAAATGCAACCAAATGAGAAAAAAGCAGTTGAAGGACTTTTCAAAGGAAACCTTGGCACAATCGACAGAATTATTTTTCAACTTGCGCTTAACGACGTACAAAGGAAGGCTCAGAAGCAGAACGGGGGTACTATGATCGCAGAATATAACGGTAAGATTGTTGGATCTGTCTCCATGCGAATACAAGTTATTAAAGCTAAACGGATTGGATTCATAGATGCACTGGTTACAGATAGAGAACTCCGGGGGAGAGGTATCGGCGGTTCTTTAGTAGATAATGCTATATTATGGCTGAAGGAGCGCGGATGCGAAGTCATCTACGCTACAGCCGACAGATACAATTCTCCGTCTTGGAACATTTTTATTCATAGAGGTTTCTATCCATATGAATTTCCACAGCAGTTTAGAGATTATGGGCTTAATTTTTTAAGGTTGTGGTTTGGAGAGTTCCATTTCATAGGATTTGGCACATTCTTCCTCAGATGTAATAAAGATCAGGGAAAGTCTTGTGAAACGGGAGGAGGGTGGCATTTACTATTCGCTCTGCTAGGTGTATCTGTGGCGTTGTGGATACAACTGCTACGTAGCCGAGGACCTTTAACACTTATTCCAGCCATTTTCGCGGTTGTAGCATTAAGCATTTTAATTCATGAGCTTCCTCAAAAGATTGCAGCACGTAAATTAGGACTTGAAACAACGTTTAAAGCTTGGGATTCGGGAATACTGTTCAGCTGGCTATTGGCATTACTCGGCGGCTTCTTCCCAGCATACGGTTCAATATACGTGAAGCAACTGGACTGGTGGTACGATCCTAAGAAAGACAAGACTGGAGTAATGTTCGCTTTAGGTCCAGTATCTAGCTTAGTACTTAGCTTAACTTTTTGGATGTTATCTATTCTAGCAACTGACAATTTACTTGTAGAATCTGCAAAAGTCGGCTATACAACAAGCCTACTAATCGTCATTCTAAATCTCATCCCAATGCAAGCAGCAGGAGGCTTCACATGGGATGGGAAAAAGATACTTACGTGGAACAAGACTGTTTGGGCTTCACTCGTTATAGCAACAACGGCTCTGATAATACAGGACGTATTCTTCTAGTGGAAAATGCTGTATAAAGTCTTTTTAACACGGTCTTTCAAGCCTGATGTTTTTCTCCATTATAAATTATGCCGCTTCAAATACAATCTAAGAAATCTTGTATTTCTAGTAATCTAGTTCAAATGGGGATTAGCATTGGGCAAGATTGTAAGGGAGGTTTACTATTTTGATGAGCCTGGTGCACAAAATACTGAAGATGTTCTAGAGGCAGTAATGAAATATCTCAAGGTAAATGAAATAGAGTATCTAATCATTGCAAGCACTTCTGGTAAAACGGCTTTAAAGTTTGCCGAAGCGTTGAAGAACAAGAAAATTAAAGTCATATGTGTTTCTGAACCTCCATCAAGGAAGATTTTTGGAGATCAGTGGCCATGCATCAATCCGGAGACTAAAAATAAGTTAGAAGCGTTAGGAGCTGATGTTATTGATCGCATCCCATATAAGTTTCATGATTCAGTACTAGAGCTGGCCAAATGGTATGTTCCTATAGCTGAACATATAGTGGGTGATACGCTGGCTTTTGTCGGTGGACAAGGACTAAAGGTTGCAGTGGAAGCCATGTTTATGGCTGTTCAAGCAGGATGCGTTGAACCAGATAAAGAAGTCGTTGCCGTCGCCGGATATGGAGGGGGTGCTGATACGGCGATAGTTGTTAAAACCTGTTTTCCAGAAACCCTTTT
>JAWCKO010000094.1:0-2326 GCA_038851915.1 Bathyarchaeia archaeon | reverse complement strand
AAGTCAGAGAAATCTTAGCAATGGCGAGGAAGAAGAAATGGTGGAAATGGGATGAAAGAAGCTACCTTACAAAGACAGAGGCATAACTTAAGTTCAAACGATAGAGTACGGCAAGACTAATAGGCGCTTAACCATATAACGGCCTATATGAAACGTTCAACTCCGATATTTTCCCTATACGTATTTCAAATGCGGGGGGTGGGATTTGAACCCACGAAGGGCTACCCCACAGCGGCTCTGAGGATAATATTTTCCCTCCTCAGCGCTGCGCCTTAGGCCATGCTTGGCTACCCCCGCTCCATTAACAATAAGCGTCTCCTCCTCTTTTTAAATTTAGCTCTCTTTGAATCTCCTCAAAACTTATAACCGTGGTTTGATTCTTAAAGGATTTATATGGAGTTTGATCTAACCCCTCTTCTAACATCTTTTACACTGGTTTTCCTAGCTGAGCTTGGGGATAAAACTCAAATATGTACGATTATGCTATCTTCAAAGTCCTCAGCCGTCTCAGTCTTCTCTGGCGCTATGGCTGCCTTCTTCATAGTTGACGGTTTAAGCACATTATTGGGTGGTGAATTGCTAAGATTCATACCTAAAAACATAACCAGTTTAGCTGCTGGTTTAATCTTCATACTATTCGGGATAATGTATCTCTTACGTAAAGAGGAGAAGACCGTTTTCGATAGAGCTGAGGCGTCGTTCTTTAAAACCTTCTCCTTGGTTTCGCTTATGGAGCTTGGAGATAAAACCCAAATGGCTTCAATACTCTTAGCTGCTCAGTTTGGAAATCCACTTATGGTTTTATTAGGTGTTATGCTAGCCTTCAGCCTTATAACTGGCATAGGTGTCTTATTGGGCAGTAGAATATTAAGGTATGTAAGGGGCAGTTACTTGAAAATGGGCACGTCTATAATCTTCATCCTGTTCGGTTTTTTCTTAATCTTCGAATCGCTATTAGCGTTCTGAGTTTAAACATTATATTGAAGCTACGTTTTATTCAAAATATCATGATGACTAGGAGTGAGAGGGTTAAATTCCGCCATTCTCTCATAGACTCTAAGACTATTGGAACAAGTAACTCCGTATGTTTAGTGGGAGATATTAACGGTGACGGTTTCATAGATGTCGTAATAGGCAATTTCGCTGAGTCTCCATCTGAGGAAGGCTACTTAGTCTGGTATGAGTATCCTAGGTGGAAGAGACATGTAGTAGCTAGAGCGAATTTAGAAGCTGGAGGAGTATTGGTTGACGTTAACCGCGATGGACGTTTAGATGTTGTAGCTGGTCAGCCATACTATGGACGTGAATTATACTGGTTTGAGAATCCTCCAAACCCTGCGGATAATTGGATTAGACGCGTAATAGATGATAGTTTTCAGAAGTACCATGATCAAGCCGTTGGAGACGTGGATAATGACGGGGAAGATGAAATACTCGTCGCCTCGCAGATTAGTAGAGTTCTAGTCTACTACGATATTCCTCCTGATCCAACTGTTTCGCCTTGGCCGAAGGAATATAGGCATCTAATATGCGATGACATCTCTGTTGAAGGTCTTGCGGTAGCCGATTTAGATGGTGATGGTTTAAACGAGATTGTCGCTGGACCCAACATATTCAAACCCCAAACTGGCTTGAAAAGTAAGTGGTCTAGGAGAATACTGAGGGAATTCCACGCTAGAACCTACGGTGGAATAGTATTCTCCGAGACTAGGGTTCAAGTTGCCGATATAAATGAAGACGGCATCACAGATATCGTTATGAGTGAAGCTGAAAGCGACATCGGTAGACTGGCTTGGTTTGAAGGTCCAGACTACAAGATACATATTTTAAATGAAAGCCTCTTCCACCCGCACAGCCTAGCCGTAGCAGACTTCGACGGAGACGGCCATATGGACATATTCGTAGGTGAAATGCATCTTGGAAGAAACCCGAATCCAAAGCTTCTAATATATTTAAATGACGGTGGAGGCTTTTTCAGAGAATACGTCATAGTAGACGAAGGTACAGGTACGCATGAGGCTAAGGTGGCGGACATAGGGAATACCGGAAGACCATCCATCGTAGGTAAACCCTTCAAACCTAAAACTCAAGTAGACCTATGGGAGAATATCACAGACCTATAGGCTTGCTGAAGCTATTGTGCGGGCTCTAGTATGACGGCTGTCCCAGTAGCCGATATCAATACTATACATGCTCCTAAGCCTAAATCCGAGGTTTCTATGTCTACGCCTATAATGGCTTTTGCTCCAAGGGCTAAAGCCTTGGTCTTCATCCTCTCCATCGCTTCACTCCTAGCCTTCTCCGTCTCACTTGTAAAGGCTTTAAC
>JAWCKO010000093.1:0-5246 GCA_038851915.1 Bathyarchaeia archaeon | reverse complement strand
AGTGAGCCGTGCAATCATACCGCTCAGCTTTTGAAACTTCGGTAGTCTTCATGGCAAGATACCTGTTCCATGTCGAAGAAATCGAAGGAGGCTTTGGCCCTAATTAAGGGAAATTGAAGAAACACGTGTTGCCTATAAATTGTCATCTTTATGGTATTCCATATATTCTTTGATCGCCTTTTTAAACTTCTCACTTAGCTTCCTATTCGACCTTGTCTTCTTCGCGACGAAGAGCGTCCACTCTTTCCAAAGATCCGGGTCAATATTTATTGAGGTCTTCTGCTTAGTCATACTTCAATTAATATATGTCATCATAGCCATATTATAGTGTGATACCCTGGGCTTATACATTATTCGAGTTTACTAGTAAAGAGTTGAAATAAGACCTCTATCCCCACTTAACTAATGGAGGTTGTATGGTGAAGGTGCCGCGGGCCGGACTTGAGCCAAGGATAGATGGAGAAATCCCCCTCAAAATCCCTCTTTCTTTTTTAAGTGTAGGCTCTTTCTCTCCATTCGACTAATAAAATATGAACCTTCTTAGAATCCCATAATATTTCGTAGATTACCCGAACGTTACCGATTCTAACTCTATAAGTATCAGTGTATCCTTTAAGCTTTTTGACGTCGTAATATTCGGCTGGAACCGGGTTTTCACGGAAAATTAGTAGTAGCTCAATGATCCTTCTTTTATAGTACTCAGGAAGTTTCTCAATGGATTTTCTAGCTCTCCGGGATACGAGTATCTGAAACATTTATTGTCAGCCTATCTCCTTAATGAGATCTTCAAGGCTTACGCTGAAGCCCTCAGCTATCTCTCTTCGAGCCTCTTCAAGCTCTCTCCTCTCTTCCTCGCTCAACTCCTCTTCAGGTAGAAGCATGGCTCTAAGTCTCAAAAGCTCCAGCCTAACCATATCCAGTCTATTTAGTATAAGCCTCAACTGGCTTTCAGAAACAGATACATCCAACCCTTTAACACCTAAAGATGATTATTAGAATGTCTAAATTAAAGTTTTACATTCTCTGCGTATTTAAACCTATAAACCCTGTTATATGCAAAAACGATTAACGATGTCCCCGCAAACCCCCTATTTTTCTCTTAGCGATATCTTGGGATTTAACTATTGGAATCAAATTATAAAGCATTTAACATAAGCCTTAATAGGTAGGAGCCGCACTATATTGGTGAGCTTTACCTTCATATTTTAAATTTTGAGACAAGAAAATAATATTTTTACCCTATTTGTTTTTGAACATCGTTTCAAAATATTTTGTTTTTATTTACCTAAATGCTTTCAAAATCTTCAGTAGCTTACCATAGCATTACTAAGCGAGCCAGCTTTTACTAGTAAATTATCTTGGTTTACTAGTAAACAGTTGAAAGAAGACCGTCTCCACCGCTTAACAAATGGATGTTGTATGGTGAAGGTGCCGCGGGCCGGACTTGAACCGGCGACAATCCGGTCTTCAGCCGGACGCTCTCCCAGGCTGAGCTACCGCGGCTAAGTATTTTCATGAAGGAGCTGTAATTTAAGTTTTTTCGGTTTTCAATCTTATTATAGTTTTTCACAGTTGGCTCTCCATGCCTACTCTCAAAGTAGCCTCCTACATTTAGAAGCTCTAACCTTAAGCTCGCTTCGAAGTCCAACTGTAGAATATCTACGGAGGGTTCAATGTTTTCAGACTTAACATTCTCAAGTTTAAAAGCTGTTGGGCCTTCAACCGGTATTGAAATTAACCCGTTCTTCGTGAAGTGAAAACATTAATTCTTAAATAAACGACTTCCTCGGTTTGTATATTGAATAATCCAGTTTTAACTTCCGGCTAGGTTTTTATTCTCATATTCCTCTAGTTTTGTTGGTGGCTTAATTGATGTTGGAGCATGTTGTAGACCTTCACGAGGATATCGGGTATTACTACGCTACCAATGGACATGATGGTTTCCCAGTTGAAGACTTCTCCGTAGACCTTCCCACTAGGCATGGAGATATTCCCAAGTATTTTAAGGCTAGGGTTAGACTTGTCTTTGCATCTATTTTCCCACTCATGCCTTCCTTTAATCCGAGGCTGTCTAAGCTTGTTTGGAAAGGCTATGGGGTTAAGCCTCTGCCTTTTGTAAATTCTCCGAGGGCTGTCAAAGAGAACGTTATGGAGCAGATTAAAATATACCATAGGCTTATAGCATCATACCCGGAATTGGAATCTGTTTCTGAGAAAGGCGACGTTGAGAGGCTCTTGGAAAGTAGGAAGATCGGTTTTCTAATAGCTTTAGAGGGAACTGAAGCTTTAGATGAGCCTGGCGATTTAGAGCTTTTCTACAGGCTTGGCGTTAGAAGCCTCCAGCTGACTTGGAATTACGATGTTAAATACGGCAGCTCATGTATGAGCGCTAGAGACTACGGGTTGACTGGCTTCGGTGAAGCCCTAGTAGAAGAAGCCAATAGACTTGGCGTTATACTGGATATTTCGCATGCAAGTGAAAAAACAAGCCTAGAATTGGTAGAAGCATCTAAAATGCCGGTCATAGCGAGTCATGCGAATGTGAAAGCCGTTAAAAACCACGTTAGAAACCTAAGCGATAGGGTTTTAGAAGCCCTGAATGCGAAGAAAGGCATCGTAGGCTTTACACTCATACCTTCCACCATATCTGACAAACCCACTGTAAAAGACCTGGTCAAACACGTACGCTACGTCTATGAAAACTACGGCTCGGAGCTCCTAGCCCTAGGAACAGACTACTTCGGACTAATAGCGGCAAAACCACCGCAAGGCTTGGAAGACATATCGAAACTAAGCAATCTATGGAATGCTCTAGCCGAAGCCGGATTAACCGAGGAAGCCTTAAGAAACATGGCCTATAGAAACGCTCTAAGAATAATCAAAACGCACGAAGAGAATTGGAGAAAACTTAAACCATAACAATAGGGAAGCAGGAATCTTCAATGACAATACTTGGATAAATTTTCCCATGGATATGTGAAAATTCTGCCGATTTCTTACTACGGAATAGATTGAAAACCCATGCTTCGAAAGTGTTTGTCAAATGTAAAGGCATGTGTTATGCCGTACTTTTTCATGACCGTAAATGATGTACAATCTGTAAAACTGTAACCTCTACTTCTCCTGAATATATTCCATGCTTCCGTGAAGACTTCTTCATCTACCCTAATGATCGTTGTGAATGGAGATGTTTGCAAGGCTTCTCCTACTTCAACAGCGAGCTCATGCATTTCAAGTACACATTCAATAAAGGTTAACGTTTCATCCAGTATATAGTCAGTTACATAAAAATGGGTTAATGGTATTTCTCCTCCTCTTATCTTCTCCATTGTTTCAGAAGCCTCAGCATGGTATCGATCGTCAACATTATAGTAGGCTATTAAAGCCGAAGTATCTAAGAATATCTTCATCGAGATCTTCCACCGTAGAGTGCTTCGTCAAGTTTGGAGGAGTCTGTTTTCACTCCAGTCTTAACTGGCTTCACGTTAAATAGAGGGTCTTCTTCAAGGGAGGTCTGCATGGCAACCCACTGCCGGATGGCCTCTCGTAACCCCTGTTTTATCGTCAGCCCTTTCTCTTCAATAACTTTTCGAAGGATTTCATACTCCTTTTCTTCAAGCTCTGTTTGAACGACCTTTTTCTCGGGCAATTACATCGCCATAAAATGTTAAAATTACATGTCTAATAAGCATTTCTGTTAAATGTTTCACTTGAAAAGTTTAATACTACAATTTTTGACTTTAAAATTAGGTTGGTTAAAGTAGTTGTTTTCGACTATACCGTTGGAAACCTTAGAAGTATAAAAAACGGCTTAGAAAGGTCTGGTGCGGAAGTCTTGATTACCAGCGAAATAACCGAAATAAAGAAAGCAGACGCTCTCGTTCTTCCAGGTGTTGGAGCTTTTTCAGAGGCCATTAAACGTTTATTCCCTGTGACGGATCTAGTTAAAAGCTTCATAACCAGCGGAGGAGCCCTACTTGGAATATGCTTAGGTATGCAGTTGCTATTCACGGTAAGCACTGAAGGCGGGCTCTACAAGGGTTTAGACTACTTTAAAGGTTTAGTAGTGAAGCTTCCGTCTAATGTTAAGATTCCACACATAGGCTGGAATACTATTGAAATAAGAGACTACAATTGTCCTCTTCTGGAAGATATTCCCAATGGAAGCTTCCTATACTTCGTCCACTCATACTATACCAAAATGTCAGATGCGGAAGTCGGTAGTGTTGACGCAGAGACCCTATACGGCGTTGTCTTCCCCTCAGCGGTATCTAGGGGGTCTGTTTTTGCAACTCAATTCCACCCTGAGAAGTCGGGGGAAATTGGGCTTAAAATCCTTAAAAACTTCATACAGTATATCAGAAGGTAGATAACCATGCTTACGAAGAGGATAATCCCATGCTTAGACGTTAAGCAGGGAAGAGTGGTTAAAGGTGTAGGGTTTAAAGAGCTTAAAGACGCAGGAGACCCGGTTGAACTAGCTTTAAAATACTGCGAGCAGGGCGCCGATGAACTCGTCTTCCTAGATGTAACAGCTTCATACGAAGGTAGAGGTACACTCGTATCGCTTGTAGAACGCGTCGCAGACGTACTATACATACCGTTTACAGTAGGCGGTGGTATAAGAAGCATAGACAACATCCGTAAAATTCTACACGCTGGCGCCGATAAAGTTTCAATAAATACGGCAGCCGTACAAAACCCAAGCCTAGTTAAAGAAGCATCTGAAATATTTGGAAGTCAGTGTATAGTAGCATCCATAGACGTTAAACGCGTCTACGTAAGTGAACAGCAACCTACGGATAAAACTGTCGTAGAAACGGAAAACGGTTGCTGCTGGTGGGACGTGTACATATACGGCGGTAGACAACCGGTGAATATGGATGCTTTAAGGTGGGCTAAGAGGGCTGTTAAACTCGGAGCAGGTGAACTCCTAGTTTCATCACTAGACTTTGATGGAACGAAACAAGGATACGATCTAGCTCTCTTGAAAGAACTCTCTAGAAGAGTGTCAGTACCCATAATCGCTAGTAGTGGAGCTGGAGACTTAGACCACATTCTGAAAGCTTTAACGATCGGAGGAGCGGATGCTGCTCTAGCAGCTAGCATATTCCACTATGGGCAGTATACGGTTAGAGAAGTTAAACAGTTCCTCGCTAAGCACGGAGTGCCAGTCCGGCTCTAACTTGAGCAATGCTTTCTCAACTGGCGAAATTCAACACCCATGCAGAAAAGATTAATAATTT
>JAWCKO010000092.1:0-5289 GCA_038851915.1 Bathyarchaeia archaeon | reverse complement strand
AGTGGAATGCAAGGACTTTCCAGTTCATGCTCGAATACAAGCTCCTCTGGAACAACCAACCCGGAAAATACGTCAGCCCCAAAGACTCCTCTAAGACCTGCCCCATCTGCTCTGGAAGCATGGCTTCCTATGGGGGAAGGATGATGAAATGCAAAAAGTGCGGTTTTAAACCTTCAGATGCGGGGAGCAGGGTTTACCCCGAAAGCCCTCTATGAATTAATCGAGGGGAAGAGTTGAGTGGGAATAAAAGTAATAATCTACTATGTGTTCCTACTTAACTCAGAACCCGTCAACCAGAATACTTATATTTTCCAGGTTTTTGTTTTTATTCTGGTGCTATGTTTGAGTCAGGTTTCAGTATCTAAAGTCGGTAGGAAGGGGGCCGTTTACATACCTAAGCGTATATGTGAGCAGTTAGGCATAAGCGAGAATGATAAGGTTCTTATGAGAGTTGAAGGTGATAGGCTGGTGTTAGAATTCATACCTGACCCGCTCTCTCTGGCCTTAAAAATCAGGAAGTGGGTTAAAACCACGGTTGAAGATTTTGAAAGAGAGTCAGAGGATGAGCAAGATGAGCTTTTCACCGGTTAAGGTGTTGCTAGATTCAACTTACATTCTTCCAAGCTTTGGAGTTGAAGTGGAGGGACTTTCCATTGAACATATCGCCCAGCTTAGAGAGGCTGGCGTCAAAGGTAGAGTCAAGTTCCACTGCCTGTCAGTAGTCTGGGTTGAGGTTATAGGCAAAATATGCAGGGAAAAAGAACGTTTAAGAGAAGATATAGACAAAGTGGTAGATTTAGCCGTTAAATCCCTCTTAGAGTCAGGCTTCTACAAATGGCTTACACCAACATCGGATGCAGTTAAGCTGGCCTTCAAGTTAAGGATACTAGGCCATAGGGATAACATAGATAATCTCCTCTACTCAACATCCACTGAGAATAACATGCTACTCCTCACGATGGACGAAGACTTCAAGAAATTCCTTCTGAAAAACAACTTCAAAGTCGGCAATCTAGTAAATCACGAGACCCTTCTGAAAACGCTAGTTTAAATGGATTAATTTAACCATTGCTATTGAAGATGGAGAGTTAGCGCTGAAGCTCGTTAGTCTCCTTGAGGCGGTTCGATTACTTTAAACCCCTCCGCGCTTGCTACTTGAGCCAGCCTCCTATCGTATGTAAGGAAGGCGTCGAATTCCCTGGCTGATGTTAGCTGTATGGCGTCAGCTATGTAAATCCCATGCTTAAACACGTAATTCACGGCTTCAATAACCACTTTAGAGCTTATTGGAACAAGCCTTAATTGACCGAGTTTTACGAGGAGGCGGGTTTCGCCGATAAATTTCGTGAATACGGTTTTCCCATCTTTTACGATCCCCTTCTTCCCATACTTATCTAGAACCACGGCTACTTCGCCAATATTCCATATGGAGAATCCTATCTTAGCCCTTCCAGCATGAGATTCACCGTAAAGCTCATCCACTTGATCGCTATGCTCTTCTACAACATACCTCTTGATTAAAGCACTAGTATCTAGATATACGCTTTGCACGTTCATCTCTAGCCTCCCTTACGGCTTCTTCAGCCTTAAACCCTCTAGGCCTGTCTGCTTCAATTTCAAAGCCTGTGTAGAACGTCTTCTCCAAGTCCAGCATTTCGCAGAGCTTCTCGAGAAACTCGAACTCATCATACGTAGCCATAGACTCTTCTACGATATCGCTGAGAGTTCTACCCTCCAATGCGAGCTTACTCTTCACCCTCTTAACTAAATCTTCCCTCAGTGAAAGCGTAACCTTAACCTTCTTAACCATTCAACCGCCAGTAGTATATACGTACATACGTATATAAGACTTTGTCTAGATTTAGCCTACATAGCAATGCCCTCCCGACGTGTTTTCACTCACAGCTCCAGCTGAGAAATCCCAGCTATTCAACAGCTTAGAGCCCCGGCTTTAAACGGTTTCAACTTTTCTAGTAGCTACTACATCAACCCCTAAACCCAGTAGGTCTTCAACTAAGACAACGCCCACTTTAACAGGGGCTTTAACAACCAATTTAGAGAGAAACCTCATCGCCGCAGGTATTAGGTTTTTAGGTATCGGCTTAGAGGTTTTAACCGAAACCACAGGTAGATCGCCGCCCAAAACTTCAACAACCGTTATCAGGATACGCTTCGGATCTACCTCATTCTGAGCGTAAACCACACCTCTAGAGCATCTATTACCCTCAACAGAGGCTATTCCACCCTCTTCAAGAAGTACTCTAAGTCTACACCCCAATGGACATACGATGCATGTAAACTCTAAAGTTCGAGCGGCTCCACAAGCCATAGCTTACACCTTGAAAACGCTAACGGTCAGCCTATCCCCACGTATCTTCACGAGTTCTTCAGCCGACAGGTAGAATCTGAACATTTCAGAAGGTCTAACAACTGGAAGCTTAAAGTAGCGTTCAACCTCCTCAAACCGGATTGAAACGTTCTCCTCAGGCCTAACGACACGACCATAGAATACAACATCCCGAAGACAGCTCACCATCTGAGGAACTACAAGCCTCACATTACCCCCTCGAACTACACGCTTAAACCCGACCTTTGGAAGACCCCCCTCACGTATAGACCTAGAAGCCGATTCAGCAGCCAGTTCACCCTGCTCAGCAGCATAATCCACAAGATCGTTCACGACTAGCACATTCCCAGCTGCGAAGACACCTGGAATACTCGTCTCAAGCCAATCGTTTACAATCGGACCCCCAGTAGCCTCATCTATGAACGCGCCGGCTCTAGCGAGAAGCTCAACTCTAGGTTTTAAGCCAACAGCCAATATCACAGTGTCGCAGTCCAACTCGAAACCCGTACCATTTATAGGGTTTAACCCTTCATCAACCTTGGCGATTCTCACAGATTCAACCCTCCTAGAGCCTTTAACCTCAACAACGGAATGGCTTAAGTAGAGCGGAATGTTGAAATCCTCCAAACACTGGACAACGTTACGCGTTAAACCCCCAGGGTAGGGCATTACTTCGACGACTGCTTTAACTTCAGCCCCCTCCAAAGCAAGCCTTCTAGCCACTATTAAACCCACGTCGCCAGAGCCTACTACAACTACTCTCTCACCGGGTAGAACACCGTAGACATCCATTAATGCCTGGGCCTCACCAGCCGTATAGACGCCGACCGGTCTATCACCAAGTATGCCGGCTTCAAAGCGGCTTCTCTCCCTACATCCAGCCGCGTATACAACCGCCCCACAGTCTATTTTAAAGGCTTCACCACGCCTATAGCCATAGACCTCCTTCAAACCACCCGGTCCAACACAGAGTTGAGCTACGTATGCTCCGTTTAAAACCTCAACCCCAGTACTCTTAAGCCTCTCCAGAAGCCTAGCTGCAAACTCAGGACCAGTTAAATCCTCCTTAAAATAGTGTAATCCGAAACCCGTATGTATACACTGCGTTAGAACACCGCCTAAAAACTCAGATTCATCTATGAGGATTACTCTTTCAACCCCGAGGCTCCAAGCTTTTACAGCCGCTGCAAGACCAGCCGGACCGCCGCCTACAACCGCTAAATCGTATTTTCCACCCACTCCCCAAGCCTCCTAAGCAGGGCTTTCACACATCCTACGCCTATTTCAGTACCAGGTCCTCTAAGTGAAACACTCCACAATGGTATGCCCATCTCCCTAGAAAGTATCAATGCAATCTTATGCATACATGATGAGCCTTGACATAAACCCATGCAAGCCCTAGTTCTAAACTTTACACCATCAATCGTCGAAGCCCCCCTCTTAATCGCCTCAACAACCTCCATCTCGGAGACCAATTCATCTACGCATACTATACGCCCATACCTAGGCTCTTCACGTATAAGCCTAGCCCTCTCCTCTAAAGTCAACTCGGAAAACCTCACCATACGCTTCCTACGTGGATTCCAACCAGACTTAGGCTTAAAATCCACCCCCACCGCTGAGCTTAGAATACTTAAAACCATGTACGCCACCGCTGGAGCAGAGGTTAAACCAGGTGAACGCATACCAGCAGCATCGATAAAACCCGAAACCTCTTCATACCCTTTAACTATAAAATCCCCCTTAGAAGGTTCAGGCCTCAACCCGGCGAAAAACCTTACAACCCTGCCTCTAGGCGGAAGCCTATCTACAAGCTTTGAAGCCTCAGCCCAAACATACTCTAAGCCTTCACGCGTATTACCTCTATCCTCTCTTTGATCTTCAGCTAAATCCTGCGCATTTGGACCGATCATTAGATTTCCATCCGTGGTCGTCGTCACCACGACGCCCTTGGATAAAGGCGTAGGTGTTGGAAAAAGTATTCTAGAGACTTTCGGCTCGGCATCTCTATCGAAAAGCATGTACTCGCCTCTTCTAGGCTTTATCCTATACCATCCTAAGCCAGCAGTCTCAGCTATTCTATCAGCATAAAGCCCAGCAGCATTAATAACCCAGTCGGCCTCTAGAAAGCCTCCAGACGTCTCTAAACCCGAAACACATCTATCCTCAACCTTTACAGCTTTAACCTCCGTCGACAGATGCAGTTTAACACCGTTTGCAACACCATTCTCCACTAGAGCCGCAACAGCATCCCAAGGCGATACTTGACCAGCCGTAGGAGCCCATAGAGCCGCTACAGCGTCTTTCGAAGCATTCGACTCTAGAAGTTTAACCTCTCCGGTTTCAATAATTCTCAACCCTTTAACGCCGTTTCGAACACCTCTATCAAACAGACCCCTGAGGGTTTCTACTTCACCGTCATCGAAGGCTAAAACCAGAGAGCCACACCATTTAACAGGGATTTCGAGCTCTTCAGCCCACCCCCGCCACAGTCTATTCCCTTCAACGCATAACTTAGCCCTCAACGGATACAGCTCAGGCACTTCATCGTAGCCCGCGTGAACTATCCCAGTGTTGGCTTTACTAACACCCCACCCTACGTCAGCCTCCTTCTCAAGCAAATGGACTTCAAAATCTTCAAACATAGAGAGAACCCTGGATATACTTGCACCTACGACACCAGCTCCAACTACGGCTACACGTATCGGCCTACCCACGCAAGGTCTACTCCAACCCGGCCTCCCTAAGGGTTTTAACCCAGCCTAGAGACCTATCTACAGCCTTCCTCCAAGCCCTATAAAGCCTATCCCTCTCAGCTTCACCCATCGTAGGCTTAAAAACCCTTTCAACCCTCCACATGGAAGAGATCTCCTGTAAACCGCTCCAGTAGTCTACGGCTAAACCAGCCATATAAGCTACTCCTAAACTCGTAGTCTCAAGAA
>JAWCKO010000091.1:3557-5298 GCA_038851915.1 Bathyarchaeia archaeon | reverse complement strand
ATGTTCAATATGTCTACACTCATATCTATCAACTCTGGCACCAGCACCTCTACTCTTCCATCGCTGTGTAGATAGCAGAACGACCCGGCACTCTTAACGGCTCGGTAGAGCTTTTCATGTCTAGGTTTTAAAAACCGCCTCCACCATTCCGGTGAGAATAGAAGCCTATCCTCCATACCCCAGTCGTCGCCGTAAAGCACAATGTCGAAATCAACTTCTCTTAGAACAGTCTCCAGAACTTCAAGTTTGACTTCAACAACCATATCCATCAATTCCTCTACAGCGTCGGGGTATGACCTAGACCATAGGAATAACTTAGGCATACCACCTAAGAGAAGCCAAGCCCTTTCGAATACCCCCCAGCCGTGGTCTAGAGCTAACAGACTAACCTTACGGTCGACTCTACGAACTCCGTCAAAAACAGGCTCCAGTATCCTACTTTTAGACGGTGAAGGTGGATCATACTTGTCCAAGTCTTCCAACGTATTGATTGGATGGCCAACCGGAAAACCGTCTGAAAATGGGTCTCTAAGAACCCAAACAATTCCCCAATCATCCACACCCTCGGACCTTCGCTTCTATGCTCTACTATGCCAGGTTCAACTGTTTTAACAGATTCATCGAACATTGGGCTGGGCAGCCACCAAGGCCCCCTCCACTCAATAGCCGATAGAGTATTCTCTTTCGGAGAGACTTTAGACGACATGTTAAAGCTATTTTCAACCTACATAGATTTAAGTATTAACGTCTTCAATAATGTGAAATGTGTTCGATGGATGATTCGGCCAAGCTAAGGCTCTGAAAAAATATGGGTCTAAAATCCGAAGATATAATTATTCCGTGTATCTATTGCATAATTCATCTCGTTTTTCTGACGCATATTGTAGTCTAATCGGCTATGAGAGGCATCTTCTTTTTCTAAAAAAAGTTTTTTAATATAATCTCTAGTCTTTTCTAGAAGAAAATGGTGGATTCTGCCGTTCAAGTAAAAAACCTCGTTAAGGTTTATAATGGAAAAGTGAAGGCTTTAGACGGTGTAGACCTAACGGTTGAAGCTTGTGAAACCTTCGCATTACTTGGTCCGAATGGTGCTGGTAAAACTACACTCATGAGAATTTTGACGACGCAACTTAAGCCTTCAGCTGGGGATGCCTACGTTTTCGGTTTAAACGTGGTACGTGATGGCGGTAAAGTTAGAAAATTGGTTAGCTACGTGCCTCAGGAGATGAGTGTCTGGACCGATATCAGCGGATATGAAAACCTCTTAATATACGCCAAGATTTTCGATGTTCCTCGCTTAGAGAGGGAGAAGATGATAGATGAAGCTTTGGATATAATGGGTTTAAACAGCGTGAAAAGAGAGCTTGTTAGAACGTACTCCGGCGGCATGATAAGAAGGCTTGAAATAGCCTGCGCCATGCTTGTTAAACCTAAAATAATGTTTCTAGATGAACCGACTATAGGTTTAGACCCCGGTGCGAGAAAAATAGTCTGGGAGAAGTTAAACATCTTCAAGAAAGAGTATGGTGTAACCATATTTTTCAACACCCATTATATGGATGAAGCAGACCTATACGCCGACGATATAGCCATAATAGACCAGGGGAAAGTGGTCGCAAGAGGTACAAGCGAAGAGCTTAAGCACTCTCTAGGTGGAGAGATGATATCGTTTACTCTGGAGAATTCTCAATCCGGATCTTGGCTTTTAGAGGAGATTCGTGGATTAAAATTTGTAAGAGAT
>JAWCKO010000091.1:0-3547 GCA_038851915.1 Bathyarchaeia archaeon | reverse complement strand
ACTATATATTACGGATTTTCTAAAATCTAAAGCATTAAGCGTGAGTAAAATCTCTACAACCAAACCAACTTTAGACGACGTCTTCCTTAAATATACCGGGGGTAGGCTTGAGGAAAAGGGGAGGGTGAGCGACGTTAGACAGGTAAGATATATGATTAGGAGGGGATAGTATGATGGCAACTTTCAAAAACATGCTGGCTATGATTGAGCTTGAGTTGAGAAGACTAGGCCATGATAGAACAGAGATATACTCTAGAGCCGTTCAACCCATTCTATGGATAGTCATATACGGCAACGTTATGAGTAGTATCAGAGCGATACCGACGGGTGGCATACCCTACATAGATTTCATAACGCCAGGCGTTATAATTCAATCGACAACCTTTATAAGTATATTCTACGGGTTGACGATAGTATGGGAGCGCGACTCAGGTATTCTGAAGAAGCTTCTAGTAGCCCCAGTCTCCAGATATTCCATAGTGGTCGGTAGGGCTATGGCTTCAGGTGTTAGAGCGATCTTCCAAGCCCTAATAATTCTCCCAGTAGCTGTTATAGTTGGCGTGAGATTCCTACCCAGCCCAGTGTATTTAATCTTAGCCTCCGTCGTGATATTTTTCGCATCTGGTGGTTTTGCAGCTGCGTCGATACTAGTTGCCTCTTTCATGAAGACGAGGGAGAGGTTTATGGGGATAGGTCAGGCGATCACTATGCCGTTATTCTTCGCAAGTAATGCTCTATACCCTGTTCAATTAATGCCACCGGTTTTAAGAGAATTTTCAATAGTGAATCCACTGAGTTATGTTGTCGATGCTGTAAGAGGGCTTCTAATTACTGGAAACCTCTCCAACCTTTTAGGAGATTTAATTGCAATCGCAGTCTTCGATATGGTAATGTTTACTTTAGCGTCGATAAGCTTTAGGCGAATAATAGAGTGAAGTAGATGCCTTGGCAACTGCTGATTTGGGAATTGAGATATGGAAAGTTCAACCTCTTTTCCAAACCCCCTATCGTGCAGAATTTCGCCCCAACTCACCACCGTAGTATTTGCCAGAGAACTCTTTTTATCTATAATTAGGGAAGTTTAAACTGGTAGTGTAGAGTTTGAAGATGCTTCAGGACTATGAGAAGCATGTAAAGGTGTTGAAAAAGTCCAACCCGTTTCAGCCGAAAATACGTCCTCTTAGACTTGAAGTTAACGTATATACTGGATGCGTTTTCCAATGCGTATACTGTTACGCTAGAGCATATATATAGCTTCGATAAGTCCAGATGTAAACCTAACTTTGAAGAGAATCTTAGAAGAGACGTTGAGAAGGCGTTAAAATCGGGTTAAACAAGCTACCTGTAAGTATTTCAAATTCCTGCGACCCTTTTCAAGGGTGTGTGGACTGGTAACTGTTACCAACTTAAGGATGATATTAAACGAATACTACATATGCCTGTTTACTTGGCTTGCTTGAAACGTGGAATAAGCTATTCAACGTGTTTAGATTATGTAGGTTTTCCATACTCAACCGTATGTGATCGAAGTAATTTACTTCTACTTAAAGAGGCGAAAAAGTTAATAGTTTTAACTCATGAAAAATTTATAGGCTAATTTTAATGGCTTCACCAATACTTGTTAAAGTGCAAGTAGGAGAAAACCATATTTTAGTAGATGTCGATGGTAAGTCTTTTTCAACGGTCTTCCCTAAGGGTTTTTTTAAAAAGTATCCCGAGCCTGCTAAGAGGATTCTAGCGGAGAACTTGGCTTTTGCATCAACAATCCACCTGCCTTTCCTAGTGGGTAGAGATGTTCTCAAGTATCAAATCCCTAAGCCCTCGGCTAAAGACTTGATCGAGGAAGGCTTTAAACTATCCTTACCGGCGACGGCTTTTCTAAAATCTCAGAAAACCTCAGAATTGCTTAGAAGATTCTCAGAATTTCAATATCTTTTCGAAGAAGAAGATACTTCAGAATACATCCTATGCCAAGAAGATCTAACAGATGTAGCTGTTCTTCTCTTCTCCTTCGGAAAGGATAGTTTACTTACTTACGCTCTCTGTAAGGAGATTGGAGTGAAACCTATACCTGTCTACGTTAGAGAGCCCCTCACCGTCAGGGAGAACTACTTCAAAGAGAAGCTTTCTAAGAGATTCTTCGAGGAGTTTGGTGAGGAAGTGCTGTTTATCGATAATGGATTGGGGGGTCTTCGAGAACCTGATAAGAGCTTGAAAGAGAGAGGTTGGTATGGTTGGGAGTTGCAGTTGAGCCAAATCGGCCTCATCCTCTTACCGATAGCATATGCTGAGAAGGCTAAGTATGTGTTTTTCGGCAATGAGAAGTCTTGTGATGAAGGCTTTTTCGATGAAGAAGGCTTCTGGTGTAATCCAGTCTACGAGCAGAGTAGTGAATGGATTTTTAAATTCAGAGAAATCGTTAAAATATTGGGTTTGGAGAAGCTTTTCATCGGCTCTCTAATTGAGCCTTTACATGAATTAGCCGTTATAAGGATTCTACACTACCGTTATCCTGAGATAGCTAAGTATCAAATGTCCTGTGGAGAGGATATACTTGAGCCTAGGAGTTCACACTGGTGTGGAAACTGCTCTAAATGTGCTCGAATGTACATCTTCTTTTTGGCTAATAACATCGACCCAAGGAGGCTAGGCATGCCGACCAATATGCTTGAATTGAAATATAGAGAACTCTTCTGTCTATTCAACGGCAGTAGAGGCAACTATGGATACGATTCTTCAAGGCTTGGAAGAGATGAGCAACTTCTAGCTTTTCTAATGGCCTATCGAAATGGGTATGAAGGAGATTTAATGGACTTGTTCAAGAGGACCTATTTAGAGGAAGCGGAGAAGAGGGAGAAAGAGTTGAAGAAGAAGTTCTTCGGAATCCACCAGGCGAAAACAATGTCTGAGGAATTGAAGGATAAAATCTTTAAAATCTTCCAAGAAGAGCTTAAAGATCTACAATAGAAGAAAACACCGTAGCCTATAATTCTTCGAGCATTAGATCTTCAAATCGCTTCCGACATGGTTTTTAAATACACCCTTATTTATTATTATAATTGATAGGTTATGGTTGAAAGGAGTAAAGACTGGATGGATCAAGCCGAAGGTGATTTAGAGCATGCGAAAAACGATTTAAAATCAGGCTTTTATGATTGGGCCTGTTTTTCAGCTCAACAGTCTGCTGAAAAAGCCGTTAAAGCAGTCCTTCAAAAGCTTGGAGCTGAAGCTTGGGGTCATTCAGTCTTCGATCTGCTCTCCAGCTTAAGCGGTAGAATTGAAGTTAATAATGAATTACTGGATTACGCTTTAGAGCTTGATAAAGCGTATATACCTACGCGTTATCCTAATGCGCATCCGTCTTCTTCCCCTAGGAGGAGGTATACGCGAAGGGAGGCTGAACGTTTAATTGACTACGCTGAAAAATATTCAAGTTTTGTGAAAGTGTTCTTTCCAAGATTTAGTAAGGAAGAAGTCGTTAAAGAGATCAGTAGATGCGTTGAGGAAAACCGTGAACTTTTAGGGCTATGTAAGGTTTTTCTATTCG
>JAWCKO010000090.1:4534-5430 GCA_038851915.1 Bathyarchaeia archaeon | reverse complement strand
ATTTGAATGCCCTATACTCACCATAATATTCTTACTGTAGAAGGCTTTAATGGCTTCAATTCCACCTGGCAACTCCGGCGCTATCGTAACCCTCCTAATTACGTCTGCATAATCTAAAAATGCCTCTACGAGTTCTCTACTGGGAGTTTGTAGAAATTCAACTGGATGGGCTCCATGCATATCGGGGTTTAAAAACGGGCCCTCTAAATGCAGTCCAAGTATTTCAGCCCCATCCCTAGGGCCATCAGAGTTCTTCCTAAACATCTCCAAGATCTTTAAAGTATAGTCTACAGGCGACGACAGTACCGTAGCTAAAAGTGAGGTAGTTCCACCGCGTACATGGTATCTACAAACTCCGTTGAAAGCCTCTAAGCTTCCATCGGCGAAATCGTAACCTCCGCCTCCGTGAATATGAACATCTATAAAGCCCGGCGTACATACTCCATCTTCAAATTTGAGGATAGTCGCATCTTTAGCCTTTTCAAAGTCATCTCCCACGTAGCTTATCTTACCATTCTCAAAAACAGCAATGCCGTTTCTAATTAAACTGTCCGGAGTGTATATTCTTCCAGCCTTTACTGCTAAAACCACGTAGCTAAGGAATCTTACATCGCCTTTAAAAAACTTTTGAATACGACCGGTCTACACAGAATAAAAGCCTCAGATTTAGATGCAGGTTTAAACTTTACCGAGATATTAGAGGTTTTCTACTCTGTAAATGTGCATAATCTTTCTCGTTAAATGATTAAACCAAGTTAAAAACACGTATTCTTAAAGTCTTTTTAAACTAACTCTCCTCTCCAAACTTCTATATCGTAGAAAAACCTCATAGAGTATGATGAGACACAGCGAAGCTGAAGTATTATCGAAATGCCAAGGCGAGCTAGTATTTAGAA
>JAWCKO010000090.1:0-4435 GCA_038851915.1 Bathyarchaeia archaeon | reverse complement strand
TTCATAGATAAACCCTACAGAGAATACAGATGTGGCAAATGCGATAAGTGGATTTACCTACCAGACGCATCAGACACAGATGAAAAATTCTGCTTTGAAACACAAATAAGAATATGAATCTAATTGATTGCCTTTTAATCCAGATTATAGCAAAGTTAAGATCTTCCTATAATCTGGATTAAGTTTACCGTATTTAGCTTGAACGTAGGAGCTTATCCTCCGCCAGTCCTCCAACATCCTAGGTAGAAACTCTTTCAACACGTATGTTTCTACATATCCTTCAAGCGCTCTCCCCCGTCTAATAACTCTCTTCCGCCAGTCGATAGTTATTAGATCAGCTCGGCGTAAGTTGTATAGACAGTTGAAGATACGTTCTGAGTCGGCAGAGTAGTCTAAGACTATCCTTAAATCTTCAAGTAGAGAGTCTATTGAAATTTCATACTCAGGTCTTAAGCATACAACTGCCACAGTATTTTGGATAAGCCTCATGGTTTTGCTTATGTAAAGACCGATACCCCTTGATGGTATTAAGACCTGCTCCAGACGGTAGCCATACTTCTTGTAAAACCACTTTTTAACAATCTCCGCTAATGCTATGTAGCTGCTAAGGATGGCTGTTAAAGCCATGAAGAAGGCCGCTGGAGGCTTTACGAAGTGGAAGACTGCTCCCAGAGGCGTGTACGGTAGTGTTGACGCGAAGGCTATTATCAGCATACTGCTTAGTAGTAGGAGTCTACTTGGCTTACTTTTCCAGAAGGGCGTTCTTCTAGTTCTAATGACGAATATTATAAGTGTTTGAGAGGATAAAGATTCGATGAACCAAGCGGTTTGGAAAAGAGGCTCAGAAGCATTAAAAACATAAAGCATTACGAGAAACGTTAAGAAGTCGAAGAGAGAGCTTACCGGTCCAAGACATACCATGAACCACCTGATGAATTGTATATCCCACCTTTTAGGCTTCTCAATATATTCTTGGTCAACCTCGTCCGTCGGTATTGCCGATTGTGAAAGATCGTAGAGGAGATTATTGAGAAGTATCTGTATCGGGAGCATGGGTAGAAACGGCAGAAAAAGCGATGCCCCTGCTACGCTAAACATGTTGCCGAAGTTTGAGCTTACACCCATCATGATATACTTCATGGTGTTACCGAAGGTTTTCCTACCCTCTAAAACTCCATCATGAAGTACTGTTAAATCTGTTCTTGAAAGAATAATATCCGCGGACTCCTTGGCTACATCAACAGCGTTCTCCACAGATATGCCAACATCTGCGCTCCTAAGCGACGGTGCGTCATTTATCCCGTCGCCTAAAAACCCAACTACATGCCCGTTTCTCTTTAAAGCATTCATTATCCTGTCCTTCTGGGCTGGTGTCACTCTGCAAAAGACATTAACCTCCTCAACAACCCTTTCAAGAGCATCATCGTGCATTTGAGCGATCTCTCCTCCCGTGATAATACCTTTAATCTCAAAGCCTAGGTACTCGCAAATCTTTCTAGTTACCAGCTCATTGTCGCCAGTGAGTATTTTCAACTCTACTCCAGCATTTTTTAAAAGCCTCAACGATTCTTTCGCTGTCTCCTTAGGCGGATCTAGAAAAGCTAGAAAACCTAAGAACACCATCTCATGTTCATCGCCCGCCGTATATACGGACTTATCTTCTCTCAAGCGTTTATAGGCGACGGCTAAAACTCTAAACCCTTCACTACTAAGTTCAACAAATTTCTGCTGGATTTTTCTACGGGCTTCATCTGTTATGTCGACGATTGTATCCCCTGTCTCGCAGTAACTGCATATCTTGGCAATCTCTTCGGGAGCGCCCTTAGTTACCATAAAACGCTGATTTCGATGCTCAACGGTTATGGAAAGCCGTCTCCGGACAAAATCAAATGGCACCTCATCAATCTTCCGATAATCCTTAACGTCAATTTCCCTGAATTTCAGTACAGCCTCATCTAATGGGCTTTTTAACCCAGTTTGACAGTAACTATTCAGATATGAATAAAGTAGTACCTTGCCGCTTTCCTCACCGTTAATGTCTACGTGAAGCAAAAGCTTAATCTTATTCTCAGTCAACGTACCAGTTTTATCCATGCACAGAACATCCATACTACCAAAATTCTGTATCGCGGCTAAACGCTTTACGATAACGCCTTTCTTCGCCATCAATACGGCACCTTTAGAGAGGTTGACTGAAACTATCATCGGCAGAAGCTCCGGCGTTAAGCCCACAGCTAAAGCCACGGCGAAAAGAAACGATTCAAGGATGCTACGCATGTAAAGAGCATTGATGAAAAATACGAATAGAACAAGGAAGAAAGTAACCTGCATTATCATATATCCAAAGCTTCTGATCCCTCTCTGAAATTCCGTCTCCGGCTCTCTTGCCACAAGCCGCCTTGCAATTTTCCCATACTCCGTTGAACTGCCAGTTCTAACCACAACGGCGGTCGCCGATCCACTGACAATAGACGTGCCCATAAAAAGGTAGTTACTCCACTCCGCGATCGAAGACCCGTAAGAATTTAGCGGCGTAGCCGTCTTCTCAACAGGAAATGATTCACCAGTCAACGCAGACTGGTCTACAAATAGGTCTTTTGCATTTACTACGCGGGCGTCTGCAGGCACCACATCTCCCGCTGAAAGAAATACCACGTCACCGGGGACTACTTCAGAAATTCTTACCTCACGTTTAACGCCATCTCTTAATACAGTAGCCGTGACCGCAACTCTCTGCTTCAACATTTCAGCTGCCTTTTCAGCTTTAGATTCTTGGTAGAAGTCTAAGAAGACACTTAAAAACACAATTGAGAAGATTATAGCGGCGTTTATACTCTCCCCAAAAAAGCTCGAAATCAAACCAGCTATCAGAAGTATGACTAATAGGGGGCTTTTAAAATGCAAGAGGAATTCTACTAGGGCTGCCCGTCTCTTCCTCTTTTCAAGCTCATTATAGCCGAAGATTTTTAAGCGTTCTTCTACCTCACCGGAAGAAAGTCCGGATAGAGACGTCTTAAGACGTCTAAGCAGCTCGTCTATAGGTAACGTTAGAATATCGCTTAGACTTGGTAAAGTCCAACCTGTAGCCTCGCTTACTGTTCGATCTTCTCTGTTTTGACTGCTTATGCTCATGTCTCCCCACTTCTCTAAGTCACCTCTTAAAGTCCAGTCATCTCCTATTGACCAGGAAGGTCGCTCTCTTATAGGATTTTTGATTAACGATTTTAACAGACATGTTTTCCAGGGTCAGTCTATTTCGTAGAACTTGTTAAAAGGCTCGATAGGATTTTAGAGGCTTTGTAGACCTTAGTGTAGACGCCATTCAATCCGAGCCCCATCTCGCTCTTGTAAAACTTCAATAGGGTTTTAAGCGTTTTAACCTCCATCTTCAACTCGCTTAAAAGCTTTGGGTCTTCAGACGTAACATCATTTTCAAGCACTAAACAATGGTTGTAAACATGTTCAACCCTTTCATCTAGTGAATTTAAAAACTCCTCTATTATACGCTTCGCTGAGTAATCACATACCAGAATAAGCCTTGAAGCGCAGATAACCCTACCACCGTAGACGATTATCCCTCTAATTAGATTACTAGGTGATGCTAGAAGAGTTCCCTCATACTTCTCGTATTTAAGATGAGGAAAAAGGTATATTGAAGGGGATAATTTAAAGCACGGGCTTCTTTTTAAAACTCTGCTAACTGCCTTCCTTATACGTATACTACGCGGCAGGTCATATGCAATAAGTATTAGACTTCCAAGATTGTAGGTGTTTTCCTCAAAGCTTATGGAAGGCTTCTGAAGCTCCCTAGACGTCTTAAGAATAGTGATGGAATCAGAGTAGTAGTCTATGATAGGCTTTAAGTCTGCATTCAAACTATTAGAGCGGCCCATCCATAATCCTTTATGAATCTTCACATAACCCTTTGCAAAGAGATAAGTGCTATCTCTTGGTCGTAGTGGCTTCCCCCAAACTATGTAGAAGGGCATCTGAGACACTACTACAGCATAACATCACATAAATAATTTATCGGTCAATTCGTTTAGAAAGGGAAAAGAAAAAATAGGGGGGTTAGCTAATAGAGCTAATTTCATCACTTCTTTTTCTTCTTCTCCTTCTTCTCCTCTTTCTTCTCTTCCTTCTTCTCCGTACAACTCATGAGAAAACACCCCGGTTAGAATAATTCCTCCTCTTCCTCCTCCCCTTCCTCCCGCTCTCCTACTCCTCCTTCTTCGTAGACCTCCAAGCTCCACTTCCGTCCTGTACGTTTTACAATGAGAGTAGTACCGCAATAGGGGCAGTCTATAGTGGCCTCTAGTTGAGGCTTATTACCTATATCGACTTGCTCATCGCACACTGGGCACCTTGCATTAACCATCTTTCTTCCTCTCTTTCTTTGACTTGAGAGAAATACTAAAGAATTTACTGGTGCTCT
>JAWCKO010000089.1:0-5480 GCA_038851915.1 Bathyarchaeia archaeon | reverse complement strand
ATTTATTAGTGTCTCGGATATAGAATTTACCTTAAAACTGTAAAGATGAAATGGATAAAATGTAACCTGTTAAATTTCCTCCATACCTACTACTACATCAACTCTCTTCTCAATCCTATCTACTTTACCGTCACGTATCCAAACAATTCTATCAGAGACGTCTATCATCTTTAAGTCGTGGGTAGCTGTAAAAATCGTCACACCCTTTTCAACATTGAGCTGTCTAAGCATATTTATAATTTCCAGTCCAGTGTGAAGATCGAGGTTTCCAGTCGGCTCATCCGCTAATACTATGACCGGGTCATTAGCTAAGGCTCTAGCAATTGCAACTCTCTGCTGCTGTCCTCCAGATAATTCAGCCGGTTTATGGTGTAATCGATCCCCTAATCCAACCCTATTTAGGATTTCTATAGCTCTTCTCATTCTTTCTTCTCTAGGGACACCTGCAAATATCATTGGAAGGGTAACGTTTTCAAGTGCTGTTAGAACCGGTATCAAGTTGAAGGTTTGGAATATGTAGCCTATTTTACGGCATCTAAGCCAAGCGAGCTCATAGGCGTCAAGCTTAGATATGTCAACTTCATCTATGTAGACTCTTCCTCTTGTAGGTCTATCTAGACCACCGATCATGTTGAAAAGCGTAGTTTTACCGCTTCCCGAGGGGCCCATAATAGATAGATACTCGCCACGTCTAATTCTTAAATCGATGCCGTCTAAAGCTTTAACAACTACTTCGCCCAGCTGGTAATACTTAGCTAGATCTTCCGTCTCAACTGTATACTCATACCGCAAGTTTTTCTCACCTTATTCTTATCACTAAAAATGTTAATAAAAGGTTTTCCTTTCCCTCTGAAGTTTAAAGTTCAAATCTTAATGCGTCTGCGGGATCCATACTAGCGGCGTGATATGCTGGATATATCGTAGCTCCAACGCTTAAAATCATAGCTATCATAATGCCTTCTCCCATCCTCATAATGTAACTTGTCAATAGTGCTGAGGAGAATATTACGTTCATGTATTCTCCAATGTATATGAGGAGGCCGGCAAGCCATCCGACTACAGCTCCTATAAATCCTCCAATAGCACCTACCAGTGTAGCTTCAAACATGAATATCATCAGTATGTGACCATCCATGGCTCCAAGGCACTTCATAGTACCTATCTCTTTAGTCCTCTCTGTAACAGCCATCAACATAGAGTTTAATATTCCTACTGCACAGACGATTAGAGATATTATAGCCATCCAGAGCTGGTAGCTTCTGGCTGCCTCAGAAGTCCCGTATATAGAGAGCATTATGTCCGACATGGTTCTAAGACCTACGTAGAAGGCTATACCTAAAATTATTGACACAGCGGTTATCAGCGCTCTTACAAAACGTCTCTTTATGCTTTCAATACTAAATCTGAAGGCTTCACTTGGCGGAAATTTAACCTCTCTCGATTCCACAGTACTTTTACTCATGAGCAGATCAAGAAATATAAGCAATTGCTATTTTTAAATTTTATGGGTTAAGGGGGAGAAGTAACATTAAAAAGCCAGTAAGAGGTAAAGGTAAAAATGATGGAGACGCTGTTGACAAACGCGCCAACAATTACGTGGATACTTGTAATCTTAGCTATGATAATATATCTGGTGGTTGTTTTCGTATTCGGAGAGGAGGATAAGTAGCTGAATGCCGTTTGAAGGAGTATCAAGGCGATTATCAGAGGCTCTTAAAGACATAGGTTTAGAAGAACCTACACCAATACAGAAGAAGACAGTACCACTTATCCTCTCAGGTAGGAGCGTGCTCATAGTTGCACCCACCGGCTACGGCAAAACTGAAGCAGCCTTAATACCAGTACTTGAAGCGTACCTTAGACTTAAAGATAAGCCTAAAGGCACAGCCATACTCTACGTAACTCCTCTAAGAGCTTTAAACAGAGATCTTTTAAGGAGAATTAAGGTATTATGTGAAAAATTAGATTTAGAGGTGGATGTTAGACACGGAGATACAGATGAGAGAACTAGGAGAAAACAAGCACTGAAACCTCCTAAAATGCTGATAACAACGCCTGAAACACTTCAAGCTATTCTCCCGGGTAGAATTATGAGGGAGCATTTTAAGAACTTAAAATGGGTTATTGTCGATGAAGTCCATGAATTACTCGACAGTAAACGTGGAGTACAGCTGACTGTAGCATTAGAAAGGCTTAAAGCTATTAAAAATGGAGATTTCCAATTAATCGGAATATCGGCCACCTTAGCTGAGCCGAAGTTTGCAGCAGAGTTTATAAGCGGATCAAAACCAATGAGTTTAGCAATTATCGAGGAGCTTAAAAACGCTGAAGTTATCGTTGACAATCCTCAGTATTCAGATGCCGACCTTGAAAAATCTACAGAGCTTGCTTTGCCAGCAGATGCAGTAGCAAGGATCAGAACTTTAAAGGAGTATGTAAAGGATAATTTTTCCCTCGTGTTTACGAATACGAGGGAGCATTCTGAAGTTTTAGCTTCAAGGTTAAAGGTTTTAGCATCAGACGTTAAAGTTGGAGTCCACCATGGCTCCTTATCCAAAGATGTCAGGCAGGAAGCTGAAGAGGGGATTAGAGGGGGCGAACTTAATGCTTTGATCTGCACAAGTAGTATGGAGCTTGGTTTAGATATTGGAAGACTTGACATGGTTATCCAGTACATGTCTCCTAGGCAAGTCATTAGATTCGTACATAGAATTGGTAGAAGTGGACACGGTGTGAATAGAGTAAGTAGAGGGTTAATCGTAACAGTATCTCCTGAAGACTCTCTTGAAGCAGCAGTAATAGTCGGGAGAATGTTTGAAAGGCTTCTTGAGAGGGGTAGAGTGCATGAGATGGCACTTGACGTTTTAGCTCATCAAATAGCTGGCTTAACACTTGATTTTAAACGCATAAAAGCAGATGTGGCTTATGAGATCATTAAACGTGCCTATCCCTATAGAAGACTTACATTAGATGATTTCATTGAAGTTATTAATCTCTTGAACAACATTGGAATAGTGAGATATTTAAGTGGCGAGCTACGGGCTACCCGTAAAACCTACAGTTATTACTTTGAAAATCTTTCAACAATTCCAGACGTTGAACAATATGCTGTTAAAAATGCTTTAGATGGAAAAACCATCGGCGTTTTAGATCAAGAATTTGTAGGTGAGAAGGGAGAGGCGGGGCTTATTTTCATAATGAGGGGGCAGACCTGGAGAATTTTAAGTGTTGATCATGAGAAGAAGATAGTTAACGTTGAACCTACAAGAGAAGTCATAGGTGCTGTACCCTCATGGGAGGGGGAGCTTATTCCAGTATCGAGGGAAGTGGCATCTGAAGTCTATGAAACCATCAGTAAAATTTACGAGGAAATTAAATGTGGCGGAGATCCTTTTAAACCTCTACAAAACTATAAGTTGACAAAAACCGCTAAGTCTAAAATTGTAGAATACGTAGAAGAACAGAGTAAAGCATGTACTCTGATCCCCAGCCCTAGAAGAATACTGGTTGAGGGTTTTAGAGAGACAGCAGTTATACATATGCCTTTTGGAGACCTGATAAACAGAACGCTAGCATTAATGTTGACAGCCGTGCTCAGCAATAGGTCGGGCTATTCGATTGGTTTCCAGGTAGACCCGTATAGGATCTGTCTTCTAGGTTTATTCAATTTATCGATCCAAAGTATCGTTGAAGAAATTAAAAGACTCAAACCAGAAGAACTTGTCCAACTGCTTGAGGTAATTCTACCGGAGGCAAGCCTTTTTAAGTGGAGATTCTGGCATGTAGCGAAAAGAATCGGCGTGGTCAGCAGGGATGCTGATTACAATTCCTTGAAGATTAAAACACTCATTGAGGCTTATAGAGGAACCCCTGTTTTCCATGAAACTTTTAGAGAAATACTAACAGATAAACTGGATTTAAAAGGAGCTATGGACGTTTTAGACGGTATTGCCAGAGGGGAAATAAGCGTAGATATTCTACCCTCCGGTTTAAATCCATCGCCAATTGCTATGCCCATACTTGAAAGAGCTTTACCGCAGGATGTCCTTAGACCAGTATGCTCAGACGGTGAAACTTTAAAGTTGCTTAAACTTAGACTTATGAATACCCGTGTGAAGCTCATATGTGTTTACAACAATGATTGGGAAACTATACGTAAAGTTGCAGATGTACCTGAGAAGATTAGATGCCCACGATGTAAGTCGACGCTGATAGCTGTCACTAAGCCAGGAGATCAAGATTCTAGGAAGATAATCAAAAACTGGCTTGAGCAGAAAAAGATGAGTGAGGATATGAAGAATACGTGGATGGGGCTGTGGCGAAGCGCTAGTCTAGTTCAAAGCTTAGGCAGGCTTGCAGTCATGGTTATGGCTGGAAGAGGAATAGGACCTACTACGGCTTCAAGGATATTAAGTAAACCCTTCATAAATGAAGAGCAGCTTCTCAAGGAAATTCATAAAGCCGAAATAGAGTATATTAGAACGCGCCCGTTCTGGGACTAGGGTCGGTTAAGCATTCTTCAACTTTGACTGGTGTTTTTCTTCTCCAAGACTCTACAGCAGCTAAAGTTACGGCTAAAGTTTTCAAACCCTCTTCTATCGGGATTTCTGTGCCAGTATTTTCAACGATACTTTTGAGAAACTTTTTATCTTCTTCAAAGTATGGATTTACAGAGTATCTGATCTCAGTAGATTCCATGCCTCTAAATATTTTCGCGGATTGAGAACTTATTTCCAATTGGAGGCTCTTAGCAACAACCTTCAGCCCTACGGCCCCACCTATAGGCTGAGCTGCCGACGTGTTCGATATTACTCCTACAGCGCCATTAGTAAATCTGAGCGTAAAAACTCCAACATCCTCTATAGTAAAACCAGGTATGTCTACGTGTAGAATTGTATCCATTTCAGTGTAGACTGTTTCAATTTCGCCGCATAAGAATCTAGCTAAGTCGAATATATGAGTGGTCTGCTCTACAACTTGACCACCGCTCAAATCTCTTCTAATCCACCATCCCCCGATTGTTGACGGAATCCAACCCCACCAGTATCCTTCAACTAAACCTATTCTACCGCCTTCTTTCACGAGAACCGTACGTGCTCTCTGGACACCATCATATTGCCTCCAGTGATAGCCGACCCAACTTTTAACGTTATATTTACGAATAGCATCAACCATTGATTTAGCGGTAGCTATGTCAAGCGCTATGGGTTTTTCTATGAAAACGTTAACGTTTTTCTCGGCAGCTATAACCACTTCATCTTTATGAGCAAAGGGTGGAATACATATCCAAACGGCATCTAAACGTTCTTTTTCAAACATATCATGATAGTCTGTGTAAACAGAGCCTGCTCCAACTCTTTGAGCAAACGATGATGCTCTAGACTTATCTATATCGCAGAAAGCCATCGGTTTAACGCCGAGGCTTATAAGCTGGTTTAAGTGGTGGGAGGCTATGCCTCCACATCCTATGAAGCCTATTT
>JAWCKO010000088.1:400-5581 GCA_038851915.1 Bathyarchaeia archaeon | reverse complement strand
AAATCAAACCTTAATAATTTTTCATTAAATCGAAGTTGACTGATGGATTTGCATACGCTAAGTTAAAAAATGGAATTTTGTACTTAGACGTTAGAATGGATAAAGCTCTCCAAGCAAGTGGATTGAGTAGGGACGTGGTTAGAAGGATTCAACACATGCGTAAAGAAATGGATCTTCCAGTAGATGCTTACATAGAAGTATATGTTAAGGTTTCAAGCGAAGAGACGAAAAACCTTCTAGAAGAATCGAAAGAGTACATAGCTGGTGAAGTGAGGGCTAAGAAACTGACGTTTACCTTGAGTGAAATACCTAGAATGGAGTATAGTAAAGTTTGGAATTTGGACGGTGAAGAACTCTTAATAGGAATAAATAGGCTTATCGATCCGAAGAAAGCCTATTGAGTGAGATAATGTATACTGAAGACTTTAAACCAAAGATCAGAGAAAAGAGATGGACTCCTGAAAACGAGGTTAAACTTTTAGAACTTTGGGATAGAGAAGAACAATACCAGTTCGATCCAAACTCTGGAAAAACCGTAGTTGTCATAGATACACCACCTCCTTATGCATCGGGGAAGTGGCATGTAGGCGGAGCTGCACACTACGCACAGATAGATATGGTTGCTAGAAGTCTTAGAATGCGAGGCTATGAAGTTTTATTCCCCTTTGGAGTAGATAGAAACGGGCTACCAGTTGAGGTTCAAGTCGAGAAGAAGTATTGCGTGAAAGCATACGAAATCGATAGAGCGAAATTCGAAGAGCTCTGCCGTGTTTTCTTAGACGAAGTTGAAGTTGAACTTCTAAACATAGCTAAGCGTTTAGGTTTAAGTTGCGACTTTAAAAACTACTATCGAACTGACAGCTCGGATTATAGGATGGTTACTCAAGCTACTTTCATAGAGCTCTGGCGTAGAGGATTAATCTACGAAGCTGAATATCCTGTAAACTGGTGCCCATCATGTAGAACATCTATAGCGGATGCTGAAGTTGAGTATGCGGAGGAAGATGCCCCGCTCGCGTACATGAAGTTTAGAGTTAAAGAGTCTGGTGAAACCATACTAGTAGCTTCTACAAGGCCCGAGCTCCTATGTACCTGCTCATCTGTAATATTCAACCCTGAAGACGGTAGGTATAGGCATTTAGAAGGTAAGACAGCCATAGTCCCAATATATGGGAGAGAGGTTCCCATAATACCGCATCCTTATGCTAAGCCGGAGTTCGGTTCCGGACTTGTAATGGTTTGCTCCTATGGTGATAGGATAGATATTCAACTGTTTAGAGAACTTGGTTTAAAACCGACTATAGCTGTTAACTTTGATGGAAGGATGAATGAGAACGCTGGAGATTATGCCGACCTTTCTGTTAGAGACGCCAGAAACAGGATAGTTGAAGATCTACGTAGTAAAGGTCTACTTGAAAAAGTGGAAAAAATACGTCATAAAACGCCGATCTGCTGGAGGTCTAAAGATCCAATAGAATTCATATGCATAAAAGAATACTATTTAAAGCAACTAGACTTCCTAGAAGAGATAAGAAAGATCATAGATAAAATGGGGTTCTACCCTGAAAGAGGTAGACAGTTACTTTTAGATTGGGTGAATAGTATTTCAATAGATTGGCCTATCTCAAGGAGAAGGTTCTACGCTACTGAAATACCCATATGGTACTGTAAGAACTGTGGTAAGCCTAATCTCCCCGAGATTGGAAGATACTATAAGCCTTGGAGAGAAAAACCGCCGTTCAGCAAATGCTGGTATTGTGGTGGCTCAGAATTTGAAGGGGAATGGCGAACGTTTGACACGTGGATCGACTCAAGCATAAGTCCACTATACATATCATGGTATGGTAGAGATGACGGAACGTTTGAAAAGGTTTTCCAAATAGTCCTTAGGCCTCAAGGCTATGAAATAATTAGAACATGGCTCTACTACACTATTCTAAGGGTTTATCAGCTCTTAGGTAAGCCTGCTTTCACATGGGTTAGAGTATCTGGGATGGGGTTGGATGAGAAGGGTGAAGCTATGCATAAGTCTAAGGGAAACGTCGTTGACCCTGAGCCAGTAATCGAACGATACGGTGCTGACGCCTTCCGATTCTGGGCCTCTTCAGAAGTTAAACTTGGATCCGATTATAGGTATTCAGAGGAAAGGGTCAGATCTGCATGGCTTTTTGTTACTAAGCTTTGGAATGTAGCGAGATTCATATCATGTTTTCCACAAGTTGATAAACCGGATGACCTTACACCTCTCGACCAGTGGATTATAGCAGAGGTTAATAGGCTTATTGAAATATGTTTAAAAGATTTTGAAAACCTCGACTTCTTTGAAGCCAGTAATAGTATCAGATACTTCTTATGGCATGTTTTAGCAGACCACTACTTGGAGGCTGTTAAACCTAGAGCTTATAATAAGAATGGAGTCTTTAAGTCAGCTGCTCAACATTCAGCATGGTATACGCTTCACGTAACTCTTAAAACAGTTTTGAGGCTTTTAGCACCTGTATGTCCCTTTATAACCGATACGCTATGGAGGGAAATCTATGGTGGAAGCATTCATCTTGAGAAGATACCTAGTACGATACCAGTTAACGGTAAACTCGTAAACCTCACAGAGACGCTAATTGAATTCAACAGTAGTGTTTGGAAGCTTAAGAAGAGGCTTAAAATACCTTTAAGCGGTTCATTAAAAGGCATTGTATATGCACCGAAAGAGCTGGAGATATTTTCTGAAGACTTAAGATTAATGCATGGTTTAGAAAAGCTGGAGTTCTCACCTCCTCCAGCCGAAGCAGAACAAATAGGTATCTCTACTTACTACTCTCAGATTTAGTGCTCGTTTTCTCGCCGGGAAGCTTTAAACCCGCAAAAACTCTAACCCTACTTAAGGTTTTGATGAGCGGTAGTGCTACTATTAATCCTATTATCATTTGTCCGATGTTTACCGGGACTTCTGCTAACGCATAGTAGCCCAGTACTAGACTCTCATATAGATAATAGCCTAGAACCATCTCTCCTCCTCCGATGAAGATGGAGATGGCGTATATAGTTAAACCTGGCTCTACTTTAAGAGAAAACATAGCCATCACTACGAATACTAAACAAGATAAAACCATCCATATCATCGTTGAAAGCTCACCTCTAACTAGTACGAGTGAACCTAAGTATGCCTCTGTAGAACCAGTATATACGGTTGAACCGATAATTCCAAGAGTTAGGCTAGTGAGAGCTGGTAACGCTATGCTCATAGCTTTTAAACTCCAGCCTTTGATTTTAAACTTCAGAGCCAGTAGGCCGACTATGAATCCTTCAACTCCTTTGATTACAAGGGTTCCTGGAGCATAGATGTAATAGCCAAGTATTACATCAGCTAACATAGATCCTACGCCGCCAGCCACCGCCCCTATGAAGGGTCCGAGTAGAATAGCGGTTGTATAAACCATTACCTCTCCTAGGTTGAAGTACCCCTTTGTCGCTGGCACGTATATTGAGAAGCTTATAGTAGTTACTGTTGTTAAAGCCGTGAATATAGCGGTTAGACTTACTTTTAAAGACCCTTTAGAATATGCCCTCATTTTCCTAGAAAATGCGCACATACTCAGTATTTAAGTTTTAACTTGAATACCGGGAAACTATTATAGTTACAAAGTCTACTACATATTGGTCATGGTTAGACTTGCTTTAACAGCAGACGTACATACGCCGAAATACCTTCCACTTCTTAAAGCATCTCTTCAACACCTGAAGGGTGTTAACCTCATACTAATAGCTGGAGATTTAGTTTATAGAAATGCATATGATCAGCTTCTCGAACTTGTAAAAATCATTAGAGTTTTTTCTCAAGCATCTATATTAGCTTGCTTCGGCAATGAAGAGTGGGAAGGCTATGAAGATAAATACAGAGAGGTTGGAGAGGTAATTTGGCTTAACGATGAAAGGTTAACGGTTAACGTTCAAGGATTAAACGTTCATCTTATAGGCTCAAGAGGCGTACTCGACCGTCCGACTTTCTGGCAGAGAACACATGTTAAAGATATACATCGACGTTACGAGGCGAGGTTTTTGAAAATAAATAGGATTCTTAGGGAAGTTAAAGGAGAACATATTGTGGTTATGACTCATTATGCACCAACATATATGACACTCGAAGGTGAGAGTGAAACCGCTTGGCCTGAAATGGGCTGTAGGAGAATGGAGAACGTCATCAGAGAAACCAACCCAGTTATATGGATTCACGGTCATGCTCATAAATCTACTCGTCTTGAAACTTGGGTGGGGTTTACATACGTTTTAAATGTTTCACTTCCAGCTAGAGGTAAAATCGTAGTTTTGGATCTTGAGAAAGTTAAAAGCGAAAGACTTAAGAGAGCTTGGGGTTCTTAAGTTGAGGGGTAACTATGCCGGATAAGGTAACCATGTCTCTAATAAAAGCAGACGTCGGTTCGTTAGCTGGACATCATATAGTCCATCGCGAACAGATAGAACTCGCTAAGAAGAAATTGCAGGAGGCTAAGGAGAAAGGTCTTCTAATCGACTACTACATATTCAACGCTGGCGATGACCTCGAGCTTTTAATGACGCATAGAGAAGGAGAAAACAGTCCTAAGATACATGGCTTAGCCTGGGATACTTTTAAAGAAGTTACTGAGAAAGTTTCTAGGCCTCTCAAGCTTTATGCCGCTGGACAAGACCTGCTTTCAGAAGCCTTCTCAGGAAACGTTAAAGGCATGGGTCCTGGAGTAGCGGAAATGGAAATAGAGGAACGTAGAAGTGAACCTATAGTTGTTTTTGCCGCCGACAAGACAGAGCCTGGTGCTTGGAACTTAATACTCTACAAGATTTTCGCAGATCCTTGGAATACTGCTGGCCTCATACTAGACCCTGTCATGCATGACGGGTTCACATTTAGAGTTATGGATGTTCAGAAGGGTGAGTGCATAGACCTATCTACTCCAAGTGAAAACTATAGTCTACTGGCCCTCATAGGTACAACGGGCAGGTATGTAATTGAAAGAGTCTGGAGGAATTCAGATAAATTGATGGCTGCTGTTGCTAGCGTTACAAGGCTTTCTCTAATAGCTGGCAGATACGTAGGTAAAGATGACCCAGTTTGTATCGTGAGATGTCAGCATGGACTTCCAGCAGTCGGTGAAGCTTTAGCACCGTTCTTCACACCTCACTTCGTAG
>JAWCKO010000088.1:0-331 GCA_038851915.1 Bathyarchaeia archaeon | reverse complement strand
TCATGCTGTAGACTTTTAGAACATGCCATACTATTTGAAGACTCAGCTTTCGTACATGCCAAAAAAACAGCTCTACAGATGGCTGAGTTCATCAGGAGAAATGGACCCATAGCACCAGCAATACTTGGCATGGAAGAGCTTGAATATACAGGCATTGTTGAAACTCTAAAGAAGCTTCAAAGTAGATTCTTTAAAATATAAACTTCCCTTTTTCCATCCTTTTTTCAAATAATAGATTTTAGGCGATTAGATTATGTAATTTTCAATAACTTCAGCTTACCTACAGTTTATTAGACTAATCTATTTAGAAAAATAGTCAGTTAACCTTAAA
>JAWCKO010000087.1:0-5688 GCA_038851915.1 Bathyarchaeia archaeon | reverse complement strand
TAACTAGTTAATCGCTAATAAATTTGGACGTATCTTTACAAGGTTTAGGTATGGGCTCTCGCAGACTTTCTAATAAGAAGTGGAAGTTTATTAGATTCATGACAAATATAGCATACAAAACCATATTACTAGAAGAGGATTTCTAGATGAGTTCTTTATATAGCGAAAAGTATAATTGCACCGTCTTTTTTAGTACTTGCTAGATTATGTTCGATGCTTTAACCCATCCTATAAGAGAAAGCATAATCAGAGTTTTAGGAGAATTGGGCCCCTTAACCTATTCCGAGCTTATGGAAAAGGTAGGAGTTAGAGAAACTGGTAAATTTAATTATCATTTAAGTAAAATTTCCCCCTTTATAGAGAAAAGGGGGAAACTTTATTCTTTAAATGAGCAGGGGTACGAGCTTTACAATTTCTTAAGACTTAAAGAGGGGTTAGGGGTTAGACGTGCTGGTGTTGTTGAGCCTATACGTGTTTCTAGAGTTGGTGTAATATTTTGTGAATGTCATGGTGAAGTTTCTAAGTTTATAAACTTGGAAGAGTTATCGTCAAAACTGTCTGAAGTAGAAAACATCGTAGCTGTTGAAGTATTCAAAAACGTATGTAGCCCTGAAAATTTTCAGAAGATGAAAAAGTGGATAGAGAGAAACCTTTTAGATGGAATTGTTATAGTAGGGTGCTCTCCGGAGATTCATAATGGGTTACGTGAACTTCTTTCAACCATAGATATTCCTTGTGAAACTGTAAATATTCTTGAGGGGTGCATAAGAGTTAACCGAAGTTCTCCAAAGGAGGCTTTCGAGAAGATTAAGTGCATGATTAATGGAGCTATCCGAGCGGTAAATTTTAAACCCAAGCCTTCTAAGAGGACTGTTCGTATTCCTAAGTCTGTAGCGATTATAGGAGGAGGAGTAGGCGGTTTAATTGTTGCCAGATACATGACTTTAATGGGGTTTGAAACATACTTGATAGAGAAGGAGCATACATTAGGCGGTAGAGTAATGAATTGGAGCAGTGTGTACGGTGAAAGCGACTGCGCTAGCTGTATGATGTCTGAAGTTATCTCGAGTGTTCTAGAGTTTAAAAACCTTAGAATACTCACAAACTCTGAAGTTATCCAAATTTCAGGGAAGACTGGGGATTTCCAACTTATAGTTAAGACCAATCCTATATATGTAGACGCCGAACGGTGCTCTCTTTGTGGCCGCTGTATTGAAGTTTGCCCCGTAGAGAAGTCGGATGAGCGTTATCTAGGCCTTACTGTTAGAAAACAGATCTTCCTCCCATTATCGACGGCCTATCCTAAGGTAGCAGTTGTAGATGAAGACGACGTCCAACGTTGCTTTTCATGCCGCAAATGTGAAGAAGTTTGCCCATCAAGGGCTATAAATTTCGATTCAAAGGGCATGGAGAGTATATATAGAGTAGGAGCCATTGTTATTGCAGTTGGTTGCGAAAACTACAATGGTGAGTTATTAAAAAAATTTAAACATAGATCCATTACTGGCATTATAACAAACGTCGAATTAGAGAGTTTACTCTTCCCAGAAGCTCCAATTGAAGAAGTTTTATTAAGGTTTGGTAAGCCCCATCCTAAAAAGATAGCTATTATTCAGTGTATAAACGAAGTGGGTTGCTCAAAATACTGTTGCATTCTTGCTCGCAAGTATTTCGAAATCTTGAAGAAGATGGACTCTAATATAGATATGAGAATAATCTTTGAAGAGAATAGGATTCCTACGAATGCACCTCTGGATAATTTGAAAGACCTACCCATTTATATTGTTAAGAATTTACATGTTGAGGAGGGGCCTAAAGTTTTAGGGGATGAATTTGAATGGGACTGCGATTTAGCTATCTTAAACTTGGGGGAAGACCCCAGAAAGCGTATAATGGAGCTTAAAAAACTTTTAGACATCTCTACAACGGATAAGGGGTTTTTAAACCCTGATACGTTACCCTTTGGTATTTTCGCATGTGGCTCCATAACTGGTCCCAAAACGTACAGAGAACTCGTCTACGATGCCCAATCTACAGCATTAAAAGTGGCTTCCCTTCTCATAAAAGGTGAAGTTACGGTGGAGGAAGAGGGGATTTTATTAGACGAAGAAAACTGTGGCGCTTGCGGTCTTTGTGGTACAGTGTGTCCATTTAACGCAATAAAATTTTCCATGGACAGAATGACCGTAGATCAGTTCAAATGTAAGGCTTGTGGTCTTTGTACAGCAGTATGTCCTACGGATGCCCTGCGCCTATCTTCGATCAATGAAGAGGAGTTGTTAGCATTTATGGATGAATTTTCAAAGGCATACTTTAAACCGAAGGTTTTAGTGTTAGCTTGTGCCAACTGTGGCTATCCTGCGTTCATAGATGCTGGTGTTAAAAGTGTGGAGTATACTGCTAAGGCATTTACACTGAAGATTACATGCGCTGGATTAATGGATTCAGAGCTTATAGCTCACGCTTTAAAGAGAGGATTTGATGGTGTATTAGTAGTTGGATGTAGGAAAGACTCGTGCCGCTATGGTCTAGGGGCTGAACTCGCTGAGAAAAGGATTGAAAACATCCAGTTATTTGAAAACATGTTTAGAAAGAGAGTTAAAATCCTCCAGTTATCTGCCGTCGAGGGGAGGGTTTTCGCAAAAGCTTTGGAGGATTTTGTACACAGTTTAGAGGGGTCTTAGCAATGGGGATAAAAGCCTTTAAAATAGGTTTTCTCCAATTCGTTGGATGTAGTGGCTGTTTAACATCAGTAATAGAACCATCTTCAAAGACCTATGGAATAAAGGTTACGTAGCTTTTTTCCCGATGATAAAGGATGACGGAGATATTGATGGTTGCGATGTAGTATTTATAGAAGGGGCAACTTCGAAGAGAGATGAAAAGTTGCTTAAAAAAGTACGTACAAAGGTTAAAAGAGTAATTTCTATAGGGTCTTGCGCATGCTTCGGAGGCATTTCGAGCAACGTTAAAGAGCTAGAGCTTAAACCCATACATAGCATAATAGGAGTAGACCTAGAGCTCCCAGGTTGTCCCCCTCCTGAAAACCTAATATCAACGCTACTTTACGCTTTAATTGGTGGCAAAGAATTCAAACATAAGACAGTTAACGTATGCTCAGAGTGCCCATTCCATCCTTGTAGGGCAAAATATCCAATAATCATTAGAGAAATTTTTCCAAAGTGGAAAAACGAGCGGTGCCTATTGGAGGAGGGGATTCTGTGCCTCGGACCTATAACTAGAGCTGGGTGTGAAGCTAAATGTGTAGTTCAAGGTGGAAGTTGCTATGGATGCATGGGACCACTTAAAGGTAATTCGTTAACTTCTCTACTTGACTTCTTAGCCTTACTTGCCATCCCTAAGGAATTGAAGCACGACGTTATAGATATTCTAAACCTATATGGGAAGAGGGAGTATGTCTCTTAAACGAATATATCCACTTACGAGAGTTGAAGGCACTTCAGAAGTTATCGTCAAAATACATAAACGAAAGGTTCAAGAATTAGAGCTTAATCTTCCAGTTCTGAGGAGGTTTGAAACGCTTCTACACGGAAAAAGAATCCACATTGTTCCATCTATGGTGGCGAAAATATGTGGCGTCTGCCCGTTTTCTCACCAAATAGCCGCCTCTATTGCATTAGAGAAGGCTTTGAATGTAGACGCACCTCCATTAGCATCGAGTGTTAGACGACTAATTCTGAGCTTGGAGCATATTAGAAGCCATGCCTATAATCTTTTTCTAATGGGACTTCAAGATGCCACTAGGCTTCTTGGGATGGATGAAAAACTATTAGGCTATAGACTTCTTCGTAGTGGTTTAAACGTTATAAGATTTGTTGATCGAGTACTATCGTTAATCGCGGGAGGACCAGTATCACCTGGGATATCGACAGTAGGAGGTCTTCTAAATATGCCGGTCATAGGGTCTTCGACGAACGATCTTGAGAGAGAGGTTAAAAAGATCTTGGAAGACATGAACTGGGCTTTAAACCTTTCCAAGAATCTGAGGGTGTCGAAATACTATGAGATGTTTAATTTGGAGAGAGATCCCATTCTTATTACAAGCTTCAGTAGAGATATGGATCCAATAAACGGTACACTTAAGGTGTACGAAGGCACAAGTTGGAAAGAGTCGGATGTTTTGGAAGAACTTAAAGACCTGCTAACTGGAGACGTTCTTACAGGACCTTTGGCTAGAACCACTCTAATTAGCTTACATTATAGTTTAGAAGGAGACCTCCCAACTTATAATCTTCTTGATCTCTACATGCTTAGGATTTTAGAAATTATAAACGCTCTATCGTATTCCATGAATTTACTAAGAACTTTAAAGGACTTAGGAGAATTATACAGGAAAACTCCACAGAAGAAGAGTGGCTCCGGAAGGTGTTTCGTTGAAGCTCCTAGGGGGACATTGATTTACGAGTGCGAAGTTGAGGAGGAAGTGGTAAAAAGTATTAAAATAATAACTCCAACGGAGTTAAATTTATCGTTTCTTAAGATGTTTTCTAGAAAAATGGTTGAAAGAACCTTGGAAAAGGATCTACCATTAGAGGAGGCTGTAGAAAACCTTAAAACCGCCTTAAGGGCGTTCGATCCTTGTATATCTTGCACAACCCACGTAACGGTAATTAATATCGATTAATAGGCGAGACGTTTCTTATTAAAGATGTGGGATGCTGAAGGGTTAAAAATTAACTTTTTTCCTCCACTAGGTCTTTTAACGTCTGATTCATTCCGCTTTTAACAATTTCCTCTATTTTATAAGGAATAGCTGTTTTTTCAATTCCTCTGGCTATAAGGCTAGTTACAAAATCATTGACCTTATTTTTAACTTTATTGGGCATTTTTCTGATATTCCCGATTATTATTTCTTTAGTTCTTTTTCTTTTCCAAGCACTCATTGTATCTATATATCCTAGTCTTGCTTTAGCTTTATTCAATTCTAGATCTTTCTTAAGCTCAAGTTTTCTTATCTGATTTTGAAGCTTTAAATTGTTTAGATAGCCGTTTTTCTCTTTCTCTGAACGATTATTCTTAAGAGAATGCTTTAGATTAATAATTTCGTTTTCAATAGCTAGAGCCTCAGCAAGATGAGGGTTTATAGTTGCTAGTAATTTATATTCTGGGGAGCTTCTTATATCGTGGTTACCTTTACCAGATTTAATAAGACCCTTTAACTTATAGTAATAATCGTAGCCATAATAAACATCATGTTTTCTCCATTTCTCAATCATAGAGTTTCAAGTAATTTTGTCCTCCAGTATTTTTTAAAGTTTTAGACAAGAAAATTTGTCTAAATTTCAGACAAGGAAAATTTTATAGATGTAACGTAGCTAATGACCATGGTGTTGAGGACATCCAAGAGTTTAGGTATCTTCTTAAAATTCTGAAAAAGACAATAGTCTGTGGCGAAGTCTGGTATCAAATATTGATTAATTTTTACCTGTGAAAACCGTGGATTGAAAGGGCTCAGTCTAGTAAAGTTAATATACGTATACGGAAAATTCCAATAGGTCTTAATTGACAGTAGAAGAATACAGAGGAGGGGCTAAAGCTTCCAAAAGGGTTTTAGCAGTTGTTACGTCATCCCATGCTATGCAACATCTATTCGTAGGTTTATCCATACTATTCCCTATAATGATAGCTGATCTCAATCTGAGCTATTCCTCTTTTGGGCTTATTATG
>JAWCKO010000086.1:0-5741 GCA_038851915.1 Bathyarchaeia archaeon | reverse complement strand
CGGATTGAGAAGACTGTTGACTTAGCATGTAAAGGTATAACTGTTTTATCGGGATTGCTCTACGGTATACGGATAGACGGGAGAGTTAGAAGAGAGAATATCTATGGTTTCTGTGTAGGTTTGACTTTATTCATTTTTGCTACAAGCATGCTTTTCACACCGCTTCCAGTGTTTTTAATGAATCTGTCCACCTTTACGGGCGGTGTTTTTGCAATACTCGCTTTGAATTCACTTGGAGGCGTGTTGGGGTATTTAACAACATGGATGGTGTCACAATGGTCGATTGAGAAGAGTAGAATGGGGGAGATTGCTGCTTTTCGAAGTATTCTCACACTCCTGATGATAATTGCGGTAAATGTTCCTCTATATGCTACAGCTATTGTGGCATCAATACTCATGGTAATGGGATTTGCATACGCAGTATTCTATGTCTATACGCTTTCAACATCTATGGAGCTTGTGTCTGAGGGTGAGGCCGGCTTATTCAATACATTGGTAGGTGTGGGTAATGTACTCGGCTCTTTCACGGGTCCTTATATTGCTCAGACAATGGGATTCACATACATGTTTATAGCAGTAAGTGGATTCTTCCTCATATCCTCTATTGTTTTAAAACTCTTAACATGGAACCACCCTACTTAAACGTTACACATTCCCCCATTGAATAAAACAATTAAGACACCTAATTGGTATTATGAAGTTGGGGGGTGTTAAATATGTTGTCTCAAATACCTGTAGATTTTAAAAAGTTGAAGAGGGAGGAGTTGGATAGGGAGATACTTCGAATTGGAATGATAGCTGAGTTGGATGCGATAAACCTGTACGAGCAGTTGGCCGCAGTAGCTGAAGATGAAAACCTCAGAAGAATCCTCTTAGACATAGCTAAAGAGGAGAAGACTCACTTCGGAGAATTTCAAGCTCTACTTTTGAGGAAGGATAAAGAGCAGGTAGAGGAGTTGGAGAAGGGTAAAGAAGAGGTTGATGAATTAATAGGATGAAAAGCCTTTTCACTGGTAAAATACTTCTCCCCATTTTTCAACTTCATTAATGGAAGACAGCCTTAAAGATAGGTTTGCATCTACGTATTATGCTGTTGATGTTTTCAAACGTATCCATACCTAGTTTTGGAAACCCCTCCTCAGCGAATTTCAAGACCATAGCCGATAATTCTCCAGGGAGGTAGCTTAGACTCTCCACCAACAGTTGTTTTAATTCTTGGCAGAATCTTCCATCATTTAGAAGGGGAGTAGTGCATCCTACGGTTTTCAAACTCGATATTAAACATAGGATTTCAAGCAACGGCTTCCCCTTAGAAAGCCCCCAAGAAGCTACATCTTCTTCAGACGCCCTCAGTAGGTATTTTACGTATTCTACTTGGTCTTCAACATACCCCCGGTTGTAGAGGAGACGTGTTACTTCATAGTCTTTCACAGCGATTGACACCAAGTAGAGTAGATTTCTAGTGTAATCCGAGGAAAGATTGAACCGGTCGGCTATCTCTAAGAGGGCGGGTGGTGTTGGAATCGCGTAGTACTCTAAGCTTCCATGTAAAATCGTGTGAGCCACTTCGTGACGTATTCCTCCAATTTTAACGGGTTTTGGTAGTGTTCTAATTTTCTCAAGGCAGATTGTGATTCTAGGAATTCCTCTCCACGCATCATGCATGGCAAAGAACGATTCACCGAACGGTGTAACCGTGACGCCGAGTTTATCGCTTTCTATCTTAAGGAATGCCTCTATGGATGATGAACGTTCAAATAGATACAGCTCTACGAGAGAAACACTGTGAGGCATAAGCCGACCATAGCACTCCTGCATGATGCTGAGAATCTCAACTAATTCATTATCATACACTCTGCCATGCTTTGAAATAACGATACGTACCATTACTTTGAGTAGAGTATTACGTGTAACGCCATATAAAGTCCTTGCCTTTTAACATAAGGCATCTTCATCGTTTAATTTCAAGACTGTAGCAATAGTTTTTTATAAAGCTTGTTTAAGTAAAGATAGTCTATGTCCGATGAGACTATTGATGTGCAGGAAACTTATAAGATGGGCAAGTATAGGGATAAAATTGTTAATGGGCCAATCATTCGTACACTGATTTGGCTTGGAGCACCCCCACTTTTAAACCAGCTTATAGCCGTTGCGTATAACGTGGCTGACGCCTACTGGTTAAGCCTCTACAGTGAAATTACTGTTGCAGTACCTAGGCAGGCGTGGCCTGTGATAATGTTGTTTCAAGCTTTAATTAACGCTTTAACCGCAGCATGTTTAAGCATTGTCTCCCAATATATTGGAGCTAAAAACTACAGGGATGCTAGTCTTTCAGCGTCAAGATTCTTCACTCTAGCATTCTTCTCCGGGATGGCTTTAAGCGTCACGCTTCTAACCGTTAGAGAGTTTATTTTTACGCAGATGATCTCTACCCCTCCGGAGATATTTGAAGATGTGATGAAGTATTCAGGTGTAATAGCCTTCGACATATTCTTCAACTATACAGCTCTAACCTATACAACGCTTTTACAGAGTCTTGGCGATACTAGGAGACCTGCGATAATAAATTCTGTAGCCATGTGTGTAAACACGGCTTTAGACCCTCTACTAGTTTTGGGATTAGGTCCTTTCCCAAGGTTAGGTGTTATTGGGGCTTCTCTAACAGACGTAATCGGTAAGATAATATCGACGACGACGTTAGCCTATGTTACTAGAAGAGAATACCCAGATCTTAAGGTAAGGTTTACTAGAGATGTTAACGTTAAATGGATCGGTTTAGTCTTACAGATAGGTCTACCCATTCTAGTACTAGGCTTAATGAATAGTCTTGCCTTCCTCCTTCAATTGAGGATCGTAAACCTACTGGGCATAGTTGCAGCTACTGCTTATGCTATAGGGTTTATAATAATGGATATAGTGGATGCAGCGCTGTGGGGATTGAGCGGGGCTACTGCTATAATGGTTGGACAAAATCTTGGAGCGGAAAACGTTGAAAGAGCTAGAGAAGTCGCTTATAAATCTGCTCTTCTAATAGCCGCTCTTACTGCGCTGGGGGCGTGCGTAGTTTATCCATTAAGGATGAGTCTGGCCGACGTTTTTGCAGACGACCCGTATATAATAGCTGAAACAGACCTTTTCCTTCAAACTCTAGTGCCTACACTTCCATTCTTCGGAATATTTATGGTTGCAACATCTACTGGTAGAGGCTCGGGACACACCGTTTTCCCGACGGCTATTGGAATGTTGAGGCTTTGGGGAGTAAGAGTTGGTTTAGGCTACTTTTTAGCTCTTATCCTAGGAATGGGTTCCTTTGGGGCATGGTTAGCCATATCGCTGAGCAATATAATAGGAGGAGTTGTCTCAATTATATGGATAAGGTATGGAGGGTGGGCTGAGGCTGTTATTGGGAAAAACCGTAAAGCATAGCCATTTATCATACTAATATTTAATAGTGTTTAACCCCTCTATAGTTGCGGGTGTTGTCTTTGAAAAGGGGTGTGAATGCGTGGATTTACCCTGAAGGTTTTACGGTCAGTAGAGTTTTAACAGAATCCGCTAAAATAGGCTATGAAGGCGTTGAATTGAATATGGATGAGCGGGGTGAGTTAAACGTCTTCAAAATATCCGACGCTGAAGTTAAACGTGTAAAAGAGGAGGCCGATAGTCTAGGGCTGAAAATTCCAAGTGTATGTACTGGTTTATTCTGGAAGTATAACCTTGCAAGTCCAGATGAATCTGTAAGACGGAAGGGTGTTGAATTAATAAGGAAGGGTTGCGAGTTGGCCAATAAATTCGACGCTAATTGTTTACTGGTTGTACCAGCTTTCACAATGCCTGAGGTCCCATATGAGGAGGCTTTGAATCTATCTAAGAATTCTATACTTGAAGCGGCTCCATCGGCTGAAGATTTCGGAGTTTACATAGCTGTTGAAAACGTCTGGAACAGATTTCTATACAGTCCTTTAGAGTTTAAAAGGTTTCTTGAAGAAATAGGTCATGACCATGTTAAAATGTACTTCGACGTTGGAAATATTCTATTTCTAGGGCATCCAACCCACTGGATTAAAACACTGGGCAGCTATATAGTGTGCATCCACGTTAAAGACTTCCTAATGAATGAGAGAAGGTTTGTACCACTTTTAGAGGGGAATGTCCCGTGGAAAAACGTTATGAAGGCTTTAAGAGAAGTAGGTTACAACTACTTTTTAAACGTGGAGGTTTCACCGTACTCGGGAGACCCGTTGAAAGCCGCTATAGACTGTAAAACAGCTTTAGATATAATCTTGCGGATGTAAATTTAGAATACTCCCTTTTTTATCTTTTAGTTATTGTCAGTGGGGGTACTGTTGATAGGGTTTTCAATTTGCAATGAGCTTTTTAAAGGTTGGAGCCTTTCAGAGGTTTTCAGCTACGTTGGAAAGCTGGGTTATCACGCCGTTGAATTGGCGCCTTTCACTTTTACCGATGATGTTAGAGAAGTCTCACCATCTAAGCGTGAAGCTATTAGAAGACTCGCAGCTCAACATGGTTTGAAGGTTGCCGGGCTTCATTGGCTTTTAGTTAAACCCGAAGGGCTTCATATAAATCATCCAAATCCAGATGTGAGACAGAAGACTATCGAATACTTGAAGCATCTTGGAGTTTTCTGCCGAGACCTAGGTGGGGAAATATTGGTCTTTGGCTCGCCTAGGCAGAGAACGGTTCTACCAGATGTAACGTATGAAGACGCATGGGAGTGGACTGTTGAAGCATTTAAAGAGTGTGCAGAGAATCTAACGGATTACGATGTCACTCTATGTATTGAACCTCTTAGAAGTGAACTTACGAATTTCATAACAACCGTTGAAGAGGCTTTAAAGCTTATAGATGAAGTAGCTAAGCCGAATTTTAAACTCATTCTCGACGTCTACTTTATGAGTGGAACCCGTAGACCTATTAGAGAGCAGATACTTCTCGGTGCGAGACATTTAAAGTATTTTCATGCAAACGACGATAATAGGGGAGGGCCTGGCTTCGGTTCTGTAGATTATGGGGAGGTTGCAGATTCTCTGAAGCATGTAGGATACTCCGGGTATGTTTCAGTTGAAGTTTTAAGGGATGAAGATAATCCTATGTACGTGGCTAGAAAAAGCCTAGAAACTCTTAGGAAGTTTTTCGAAAGCTCGAAAGAATACTTGTATACATGTAAGTAGCTTACTCAAATCTCCACGATCTATACGACCCCAGCTATTGCCTCTTCCCGCCTCCGTCTTCTTTTAAGCCACGCTTTTATGAATTCTTCTATTTCACGTCTATTATATGGGTCTCTCCACGCATATTCGAGGGCTTGACACTCATTTAATGCACCTACAAGCCCGAAGTAGGCAAGGAGTTCACGATACAGTTCTTCAATCTCAGTCTCACCGAGTAAAAATCCTCATCTCCAATAGTATACCCATCAATACTGCTCTGCTCATCCCTATTAGAGGATTTATAATAGGCTCTTAAAAACTATAGCAGTCATCTATCAGAAAAAACCTTAAAGCAGAAAAATTCATCACCAGATGTACGTTTAGAGCCTTGACGAGGGTTGAAAATGGAAAACCGCTTAAGATTTGGGGATTCAAAGTATCTTTTTAAAAGCTTCATTAAACACGCAATATCTCAAACATATGGATATACAGTTACGGATACTTGTAGATCTTAGAAAGTGAAGAAGGGGGCTAGAAATATCTGAGCGATTCTGAAAGCAACTACTCAAT